>CAMBCW010000268.1 GCA_945864925.1 uncultured Clostridia bacterium | reverse complement strand
CAAGATCCTGCCCCGCCGTACCACCGGTACCTGCGCCGCTCATCAGCGTCAGCTGACCGTCGCCATCAAGCGCGCCCGGCATATCGCCCTGCTGCCCTACGTGGCTGACTAATTCAAACGCCAAGACCCATTGCAGACACGCTGCAATGGGTCTTTTTCTATGCATTGGAGGTATTCTTTGCAGGCTGTGCCGGGTTCGCCGGCCGGTCCCAGCAGGCGGTGCAGGCCTCCGGGGTACCGTCGCAGCCCTCCCACCAGGGAATCTCCAGCACCCGGTGGGGGCAGCCCAGGCGGGTGCCCGCCGCCTGGGCCAGGGTCAGTGGAGGGGCCAGAGGCGCTCCGCCGCCTGGAGTGCCTCCCGGTGCAGGCGGTAGATCTGGTAGACAGAGAATTCCCGGCCGGTGGCCCGGGTCAGCTCCTGGGCCACCTCCGACAGCTCCATGCCGTCCAGATACCGGTAACGCAGCACCATCCGCCACCGGGGCCGGGGCAGCAGATCGATCCAAGCGGTGATTCTGGCCTCCTGCTCCTTCAGCTGCCGTTCCTGTTCCTCCAGCTCGCTGCGCCGGTCGCAGAGCTGATTCAGCAGCCCGGACGAATCGCCGCCGCTGCCGCCGGCTCTGTAGCCGTAGCGGGAAGTCGCGGAAGTACACCTGGCCTGGATCCACTCTACACCGCGCCGCAGGCGGGCCACCTGGCTCCGGATTTCCTCCACCTGCTCCAGGGCCTGCCGGGCCGAGCCGTAGCTTTGTTCCATCTCCCATGCCCCCTTCTTTATTCATCCAAAAAGGCCGCCCAGGCGCTGGGATCCGGCTGGTCCAGGCGGACCCGATATTGCCGCAGCAGCTGCTGCATCACCCGGGGGCTGATCCCCAGCATCCGTCCCACTGTCTCCTCCGAACCGCCGCGCTGCCGCAGCCGCCGGAGATAGGCTCGCCGCAAATCCTCCGGCATGGCCTCAAACTGCGCCAGATTCATGGGTCTGCCCAACCGGTAGGTGCGGCAGGGACCATTGCGCAGCTGCAGTGCAGCCGGGTCCAGACTGTCGCTGGGCAGGGTCACGGCCCGCCGCAGACCAACCCGGCGGAATGCATTGTTCCCAATGCGCTTTTTCTGCAAGCAATCATATTCAAATTCCGTCATGCTGTTCCCTTCTTCCTTGTATGATTTCTCGCAAATCTTCCTTGTCAGTCCGAACATATGTTCGTATATTTATTATACGATGGAAAACAGGCCTCCGTCAATCCCCTGTTTTACACGGTGACGTTTACGGGACAGAAAAATGGGAGATAATGACTGTTGTCCAGTCCGTCCGGCGGCAGCATACCTGGTGAAATCGGCAGATTTAATCAGTTTTTTTACAAAAAGGCACAAAAAAGTATTGTCAGAATAAAAAGAACGAGATATAATGAATTAGTTGCGTTTCCGGCTGTCTTTTGCCGGGAAATACGCGAATTGCATTGGAATGAGGATGTGCAAGATGGCAAACTCTAAACATACAACGTCCGCTGAGGATATCAAGGCGCCTGTTGCAGCGCTGATCGCCAAAGCCCGTAAGGAGGGCTCGATTCAGGCCTCTGAACTGAATGCGGAACTGGAGAAGCTGGATCTTTCCGTAGAAAAAATTGAGCAGATTTATGACACCTTCGAATCCATGGGGATTCAGATTCTGGGGTCGGAGCTGGAATTGGATCTGGATCTGGACCAGCCCATGGATCTGGACCTGCCCCTGGACGACGAGGACGAGCCGCTGGTGGACCCGGTGGAACTGGCTGCCGAATACAATCTGGACGATCCGGTCCGCATGTACCTGAAGGAAATCGGCCAGGTGAAGCTGCTGTCCGCTGAGGAGGAGATTGAGCTGGCAAAGCGGGTGGCCGAGGGCGACAAAAAAGCCAAGGACAAGCTGACGGAAGCCAACCTGCGCCTGGTGGTCTCCATCGCCAAGAAGTATTCCGGCCGCGGCCTGCATATTCTGGACCTGATTCAGGAGGGCAACACCGGCCTGATTCGCGCCGTGGACAAGTTCGACTATACAAAGGGAAACAAATTCTCTACATATGCCACCTGGTGGATCCGCCAGGCAATCACCCGGGCCATTGCCGACCAGGCCCGTACCATCCGGGTGCCGGTGCATATGGTAGAGGTCATCAACAAGGCCACCCGCTGCAACCGCAAGCTGGTACAGGAGCTGGGCCGGGAGCCCACCCTGGAGGAGATTGCCGCCGAGCTGAAACTCCCCATTGAAAAGATCATCGAAGCCAACCGCACTGCCGCCGATACCCTCTCCCTGGACACCCCCGTGGGTGATGAAGAGGACACCACCATCGGCTCCTTCGTGGAGGACGACAACACCCTGGGGCCCGCCGACGCCACCTCCAACACCCTGCTGGCCGAGGCCCTCAGCGAAATTCTTGGCACCCTGACCGAGCGCGAGGCCGACGTGCTGCGCATGCGCTTCGGCATGTACGACGGCCGCACCCACACCCTGGAAGAAGTGGGCCAG
>CAMBCW010000267.1 GCA_945864925.1 uncultured Clostridia bacterium | reverse complement strand
TCCATACGCTCCACGCTGCCGTCAATCTGCGTAAAGGACTCAGAGATATACATGATTTTATTCAGGACACCGGAAATCGCATGGACAATAATCAGGTAGAAAATAAATGTCAGCGAATACTCCCTGAAATCCGTAGTGTGCATCCCGATCAGAATGCCCACCGGAATCAAAAGCAGATAAATATTGTTGATGATCGTTGTAAAAGCAGGCATACAGTTCTGCCAGCCCAATGCGTACTCCAACACAAAAGAGGTATAGTCTGTAATGGATTTGCCCAACCGCTTAAAGGAATCGGCGGTCTGATTAAATGCTTTGATCTCCGACATACCACGTACATATTCCACAGAGGCGCTGTTCATGTTCTCCTGGGCGGTCTGAAAACGGTGCATTTTTTCCTTTGCTTCTCCGTTGAAGCCCGCAAACTGCACGATAAAGGCCAGAACAATACCGACCAGACAAACCACGCCATACCGCCAGTCAATTCCAAGAAGAATGATAACCAGAACAAGCGGCGCGACCAAAGAGGCCACAAAGTCCGGGAGCTGGTGAGCGATGAATTTCTCAACACTTTCAATGTTTTCGTCCATGATTTTTCTCAGTTTGCCGCTGCCCAAGGTCAGATGATACCCAAGCGGAATGTGCATAATGTGGTCGGCAAAGGCCACCTTCAATTCATAAAGCGTTCCAAACGCTGCAATGTGGGAACACAGTAAGGCAAAAAAGTAAAATACGATGTTCCCCAAAATACCAGCCAGGGCAAGCCAGCCCCAGGTTGAGATTGCAGAAACATTCAAGAGCGACATATCCGGGTAAACAAACAGGATTTCCCGAACGATGTAATAAATTGATAAATAAGGTGCAAAAGAACAAATTGCTGCCAGTGCAGCCAGAAACCCTGATAGAAACAAAAGCCATTTATGACCCGAAGCTAATTCCAGGCAACGCGCCAGTCCAGTCTTCGCCTTCGGCTGTTTCTCATTTTGCCGTGTCATTCCTAACCCTCCTTTTGGTCATACCCAATTTTTTCTAAAAGAAGCTCTGCTCCTCTGATTTGAAAATCATCAGTAATATATCCGTTTTCAAGGCGCATTGCCCGCTCGCAACAGGCAAGCGCACACTCTGCGTCATGGGTAATGACGATAATGGTGCGCCCCATTTTCGCCAGTTTGCGGATCATCCGGCTGACATTCCGCATATTCGTGCCATCCAGCCCACTTGTAGGTTCGTCAAGTATGATAATAGGTGCTTCGTGTATCAGAGCTACGCCAAGAGCCAGCCTCTGCTTTTGCCCTCCTGACAGCGTAGAGGGATGCTGTTTGATGAACGGCGTCAGTTCCAGGGCTTCCAGAATTTCTTCTGCCGCTTGCTTCCGCTCCGGGCTGGCCTCTGAGCCAGTAGTCAGTTCGTCCAGCAAATCCTCACCGAATAGCTGACTGTCTAAATCCTGGGGAATGTACCAGACCTTTCCCAAGCGGTCTTTGGGTCTGCAATGCTTTCCGAATAAAACGACTTCGCCGGATTTCTCTTTCAAAAGCCCTGCCAAGATTCGCCCTATGGTGCTTTTGCCCGTTCCGTTGGGGCCGATCAGGGCAATCACTTCTCCCTTACGGCATTGAAAGTCAATATCCTTAGCTACAATTGTTTCACCAAAAGAGTGGTTCAGTTTTTTCACTTCCAGAACAACCTCGCTGGTTGCCGCAGACGGGATTTCCGTCTGCTCAATCTGATGCAGGTCAGGAGTGCGAAGTCCCAATGCCTGGATTTCCTTATTAGTCAGAGCTTTCATTTGTTGTGCGGTAAATTCCCGCACAATTTTTCCTTTCTGCACACACAGGAAGCGGTCTGCCAGATCCATCAGATAATAAAGCCGATGTTCTGCTATGATAATGGTTTTTCCCTGCTGTTTCAAATCGCGGATAATGTCCGCAAAGCGATAAGTAGATGCAATATCCAGATTGGCGGATGGTTCATCCATGACATAGATTTCCGGGTCAATCGCCTCTGCCGATGCAATCGCAACCTTCTGGCGCATTCCATAGGACAAGCTGTGCAGGCTATGATCCAGAATGTCCTGAATCTTAATGTCCGCCGCCGCCCGGTGAACATGGTTCCGAATTTCCTCATGGGAATAACCGTAGTTCTCACAGCCAAAAGCAATCTCGCCTGCGACCTCATTGGCAAAAAACTGGCTCCTCGGGTCTTGAAATACATTTCCTGCGATTTTGCCGCGCTCCCAGGACGGAATTTCTTTCAGCGGTTTCCCGTCCACAAAAACCTCGCCGCTTAAGTCCCCCTCGTAAAAGTAGGGGATCAGTCCGTTAATTACTCTTGTTAAAGAGCTTTTTCCACTTCCTGATGGGCCGGTCATAACAATGACTTCTCCGGCAGCAATGTCTAACGATATATGTTCCAGTTGATTTCCGTTCCCGCCATAGGAAAAGGTCAGGTCACGGATCATTATTTCTTTTCCCATTCCATTCCTCCTATAAAAGACAGCAGCACACAGTAG
>CAMBCW010000266.1 GCA_945864925.1 uncultured Clostridia bacterium | reverse complement strand
TATAAGAGACAGGTGGATATCTACGGCTCCATGGACTACGACGAGCGGGAACGCCGTGTGATTGACTTCTCTGATGGGAAGACCAGGCTGTTTGCCACGAAGAAAAGCCTGTCCGGCTCCGGCTGTAACTTCCAGCGGCACTGTCACAGGGCAATCTTCGTTGGGATTGACTACGAATTCAATGATTTTATCCAGGCCATCCACCGCATTTACCGCTTTCTGCAAACGGAGCAGGTCATCATTGACGTGATTTACACCGAGGCGGAAGAGGAAATCTGGCGGGTCCTGAAAGAAAAATGGAGCCAGCACGAAAAGCTCCAGGAGAACATGCGCCGGATCGTCCGGCAGTATGGACTTTTGGGAGAGCGCCAGGCGGAGATGATGGCCAGAAGCATAGGAGTGACCAGAGTGGAAATCAAAGGAAAGAATTTCACGGCCGTCAATAACGACTGTGTGGAAGAGGTAAGGCGGCTGCCGGACAACTCCGTGGGTCTGATCCATACATCAATACCATTTTCCAACCACTACGAATATACACCAAGTTATAACGATTTCGGCCACAATGAGGACACGGAGCGGTTCTTCGAGCAGATGGACTATCTGACGCCGGAGCTTCTACGGATTCTGCAGCCGGGACGGGTCGCGGCGATCCACGTCAAAGATCGGGTGCTGTTTGGCAATGTCACGGGGGCAGGAATGCCGACTATGGAACCGTTCCACGCCCTCTGTATCGAGCATTACATGAAGCACGGCTTTGCCTACTTCGGCATGATTACGGTTGTCACGGACGTGGTGCGGGAAAACAACCAGACATACCGACTGGGATGGACGGAGCAGTGCAAGGACGGCACTAAGATGGGCGTCGGCTGCCCGGAGTACATCCTGCTGTTTCGGAAACTGCCCACAGACCGGTCCAAAGCCTACGCGGATGTCCGGGTGGAGAAAAGCAAAGCAGAGTATCCTCTGGGCCAATGGCAGCTGGATGCGCACGCGTTCTGGGCGTCCTCCGGAAATCGTAGCCTGGACCCGGACGAGCTGGCCAGGTTGAAAATGAGCGACCGCATGCGTCGGTTCCGGGAGTACAGCGCGACCCATGTGTATGACTACCAAGAGCATGTGGCACTGTCAAAGGCGCTGGAAGACCGGGACGCCCTGTCCCGCGAGTTTATGACTCTGCCGCCGGCCTCCAAGAGCCAGGATGTCTGGGACGATATCAGCCGCATGAAGACGCTGAACACCACGCAGAGCCAGCGCCGGAAGCAGCTGCACGTCTGCCCCTTGCAGCTGGACATTGTGGAGCGGATCATCAACCGGTATTCCAACAAGGGCGATCTGGTCTTGGATCCGTTCGGCGGTCTTGGGACTGTGGCCATGATGGCCGTCCGTATGAAACGGAAGGGATACAGCATCGAGCTGAACCCTGATTACTTCCGGGACGCTGTCGGTTATCTCCGCGCCGAAGAGGCGGAAGAAGATCAGCCGTCTCTGTTTGACCTGATGGAACAGGAGGCTGGAGCATGACGCGGTTTATTGCAGAACTGAACGGCGGCGGCCACATCAACATTGCCGCAGACCGGATGGAGCTGAACCAGGATGGGACAGGGATCCTGGTATACAACGGGCAGGCTCTGGTTGCGTTTATGGATCTGAGCGCTGTGGTTACGGCCTATCTCAGCGAATTGGGAGGCGGAAGAAAATGAGAAACGCGCAGATCAGTTTCCTGGATGAGATCATTGTGGATAGTTTTGCAGGCGGCGGAGGAGCCAGCACCGGGATTGAATTGGCCACAGGCCGTGTGGTAAACGTGGCGATCAATCACGACCCGGATGCCATCCTCATGCACAGAACGAACCATCCACACACGGAGCATTATCAGGCCAGCGTATGGGACGTGGACCCTGTGGAGGTATGCAGAGGACGCAAGGTGGGCCTGCTGTGGGCATCACCGGATTGCAAGCATTTCAGCAAGGCCAAAGGCGGGAAGCCGGTGGAAAAGAAGATCCGGGGCCTTGCATGGATTGTCCTGCGCTGGGCCGGAACGGTACGCCCCCGCGTGATCATCCTGGAGAATGTGGAGGAGTTCCAGACCTGGGGGCCGGTCCGAAAGGGAAAGCCTGTGAAGAAGCTGGCCGGACAGACGTTCCACAAATGGCTGGGGCAGTTGGAGGCCCTGGGCTACACCGTGGAGTGGCGAGAGCTGGTGGCGGCGGACTACGGGGCGCCTACCACACGCAAGCGGTTTTTCCTGATTGCCAGATGCGACGGACGGCCCATTGTATGGCCAGAACCTACACACGCGCCGGCGGGCAGCCCGGAGGTAAAGGCTGGACTGAAAAAGCCGTGGAGGAGTGCGGCGGAGACCATCGACTGGAGACTGCCGGCACCGTCTATTTTCGCCAGTAAGGAGGAAATCAAGGAACGGTACGGCGTGGCAGCCATCCGCCCTCTGGCCAGGAACACTATGCGACGCGTGGCCCGTGGCGTGGACAAGTTCGTGATCAAATCAGCATCTCCGTTTATTG
>CAMBCW010000265.1 GCA_945864925.1 uncultured Clostridia bacterium | reverse complement strand
CTGCCGAAGTTTTCTTTGAATGTGTTGCACTTGCTTGACTTTCTGCCCTGGCATGGCGAAGCCATGACTGAGGGGTGTCAAACTACCAATCTTCACATGCAATCGCAGTGATTCTTGGCAGCTTGACACCCCTCCGCCTCGCTTATGCTCGGCACCTCCCCTATTGTAGGGGAGGTGTTGGGTGCAGCCTGTGTTTCAGCAAACTCGCAATTTGCAGCAGGCCCTTTTTTCAGCTTTCCAGCTGGCGGCCCAGGAAGCCGGCTACGGTCTGCACCAGCTTCTGTTCCGGCTCAGTCAGAGGCATGTCGCCCTCCTCCAGCAGAATCATGGCGCAGCCCATGAGATCTCCCTCGGACAGGATGGGCGTGGCCACACCCAGATAATACCGCTCCACCTGGTCGCTGACCCGGACCCGGCTGTCGCCGGCCTGATAGCGGTAGGTTTTGCGCTGCTCCATGATTTGCTCCAGCTCCTGGGAATTGCGCTTGTCCACCAGATCCCGCTTGGATGCTCCGGCCACGGCGATGACGCTGTCCCGGTCGGAGATCGCGGCGATATGGCCGGTGTTCTTCACAATGGACTCGCAGATCTGCGCAGCCAACTCCGTCAGGTCTCCCATGGGGGAGTATTTCTTGAAGATCACTTCCCCATCCCGCTCAGTATAGATCTCCAGCGGGTCGCCCTCGCGGATACGGAGGGTGCGGCGGATTTCCTTGGGAATGACCACCCGGCCCAGATCATCAATTCGACGGACAATGCCCGTTGCTTTCATAACTCCATCTCTCCTTATAGCTTTGGTTTCCTCGTTTCCTAGTGTCTGTCAAAAAAGTGGATTTATACCCGAAGAAACGGGAGTGAATCCTTTAAAACTCTGTTTGCCGGAGAAAAGCTCCTCCTGTATGGTGACGGCGGAACGTATGATTGGCTGTGCGGGGCTGAAAAACAGAAAAAGATTGACCATTTGGTCTATTTGTGCTATACTTCACAAATAGACCAAATGGTCAATCTTTTTTGAGGTGATGCCATGAAGCGGGAAGAAAAGAACCAGCTGACAAAACGCCGGATTATGGACAATGCGCTGGCTGAATTTTCCGAACGGGGATACGGCGCCAGCTCGGTGAACACGATCTGCGCCGCGCAGGATATCTCCAAAGGGATTATTTATCATTATTTCAAAACGAAGGACGATCTTTACCTGGCCTGCGTGGAAGAGTGCTTTCAGCTTCTGACGCAGCATCTGAAAACGTTTCTGCCCATGGAGCAGCCGTCGCCTGCGGCACAGCTGGAGGCCTATTTTGCGGTGCGCATGGATTTTTTCCGGGAACGGCCGGTCTATCAGCCGATCTTCTGCGAAGCGGTGATTTCCCCGCCGGCCCATCTGCAAGCGGAGATTCAGAGCAGAAGGCAGGCGTTTGACAAGCTGAATGCGGAGATACTAGAGAAGCTGCTGCAGCCTCTGCCGCTGCGGACCGGCATGACCAGGGCAGAGGTCGTGGAGACGTTCCGCTTGTTTCAGGATTTCATCAATGCCAAATATCAGACTGCCGGCATGACGCCGCAGGAGTTTGCCTTGCGGGATGCCAGCTGCCGCAAAGCACTTCAAATTTTACTTTATGGCATTGTGGATAGAAAGGAAGATCAAAGTGTCTGATAACGCATCCCATTCTCAATCCATTCTGGGGGAGCTGAAGCCCTCCAAGGCGATTGTGAAACTGGCAATCCCGGCGCCCCTGGCCCTTCTGGCCAAGGCCGTGTACAACATCGTGGACACGGCTTATATTGGCATGCTGCGTTCCGATGCCGCCCTCACAGCGGTGGGCGTCACAGTGCCGCTGCTGCTGATTATGGTTTCCATAGAAAACATTTTTGCCGCCGGCGCTGCGGTACTGGCCGGCCGGCAGCTGGGCGCCAAGGACGACGAGGGCGCCAGCCGCACGGTCACCACCATTGTGGGCCTGTCCGTCCTGATCGGCATCCTGCTGTGTGCCTGCGGCATCGTCTTCCTGGAGCCGCTGATGCGGGCCTTCGGTGCGTCCGACGATTCTCTGCCGCTGGCCAAGGACTATGCTTTCTGGATGTTCATCGCCGCGTTGGCCAATCTGCCTGCCCAGAGCATGAACTGCGCAGCCAGAGCGGAATCCTCGGTGAAGATTTCCTCCGTTGCCGTGATCACCGGCGCCCTGCTCAATGTGGCCCTGGATCCGGTATTCATGTTTGATTGGGGCCTCGGCATGGGCGTGGAAGGCGCGTCCCTGGCCACCACGGTGTCCCAGTTTGTGACCTTTTTCATCCTGGCCGGGTTCTATCTCAGCGGCCGGTCTGTGATTAAAATCAAGATTTCCTCTTTCCGGCCCAGCTGGAATCTGATCAAAACTGTGACCCTGATCGGCATCCCGACGGCCGTGATTCAAATCTGTTTGTCGGTGGCCTCGTCTTTGACCAATATCTGCGCCAAGCCCCTGCCGGATGCGGATGCCATCATCGCGGCTTATGGCGTGGTGCAGCGCCTGATTCTGATCGGCTGCTATGTGATTATGGGCTTCATGCAGGGCTATCAGCCGG
>CAMBCW010000264.1 GCA_945864925.1 uncultured Clostridia bacterium | reverse complement strand
ACACACTGCATATCGTCGGCAGCGTCAGATGTGTATAAGAGACAGGATCTCGTCGCTCGCAACCGTCAAAGGTAACCGGTAAATAACACGTACCTTGTAATGCGAGCGCGGTATCTTCTATATTGAGATGAGATAGGTGGCACCGATTTCCGGTAATTATCAGGAATTACTGATAATTGCCGCCGCTGGCGTGGATCACAGACGGTACGGACCTGATTTTGCGCAACTATTCCGATCAAAGCATCACGGCCTCCGTCTGGCTGGTGCGCTACGGGCCGGGCAGACAGATGCGCAGTGCTGCGCTCCTTTCGCAGCAAACCCTGACCGGCGGCGAGCGGATCACGGTTCCGCGGGAGGACATCGCGGTTTCTCCCGACGAAACAGCAAAGCTCCTGGTGACGGGAGACGCTTTCACCCCCCTGACCCAGGCGCTGGATGTAGAATAGGTGTGACCGCCAAAACTGGCGGCATACAAAAGTCATGCTATCCAAAATTGTGATATGAGCCTCCCAAAGCAGGCCATGGAAATATCCAAAGTCTGCTTTGGGAGGCTCATATCATGCAGAAAACGCTGCATGGGGGGCATGGTTCTATGCGGATGTCCGGTTCTTCCCGTGGAGCGGCGGTCACTGCATCTCCGCCATGCGCCGGCAGATCAGGTCCGCCAGGCCGGTTTTCATATCCTCCGGCAGCCAGGACTCCCGGCAGAGGGCCAGATAGCTGTCCTGCCGGGCGGTGATGCTCCGGATCAGCTTCAGCGCTGCGGCAGAGGAGATGCCGCAGCTTTCCGCCAGGGCCAGCAGGTCCTTTCTCCGGATGTTCTTCTTTTTCCCGTTCAGAGTCAGGGCCATCTGCTCCGGGTCCGTAGGCAGGATGAGATTGGTGGGCAGCAGGTCGTATGCGTCGGAGAGCACATAGGTCCCACTCCCCTCCTCCGTCTCGATCAGGGAGAAGTTCTTCAGGTGCATGTCGGAGTTGCCCACCGCCAGGGAAAAGACCACCCGCAGGAACAGCTCCGACAGGTCCAGGCCCGCCCGGGAGGAATACTTCGTAATGATTTTCCCGCACCGCTCGTAGGAGCCCAGATACTTGTCCTGGGTCAGACGGCCGTCCAGCTGGCAGAAATCCTCCATAGCCAGCATTTTGGGGGCACTCCCCTTCCCCGCAAACTGGCGGTCGATGCGCCGGGTGAGATACGCGTACTGCCCGTTCATGCGCACCAGCGCGAAGGGGACCGTCCGGATGCCGGACAGCCTGGCCATCTGCATGACCAGATACTCCGCCTCCGGAAGATGGGGATACTCCGCCGTCTGGGGCTTCAGGATATACCCGGTGGGATAGTTGACCAGCGTCAGGCGGGGACACGGGTCGTTCCCCTCCCCTGTCAGGTGCAGCGAGAGCTTTTTCTGCACGCCGGGGACGGTGTAGCCCTGCTGGGTGCTCTCCTGGGCCAGCAGCTGCAGCGTCTCCTCCGAGACGTCGATCTCCGGCAGGTGCTTCGTGCCGAAAAAGGCTTTGACGCAACGGTCATGCCAGCCGGAGGATTCCTCCTGGGGCGTGAGGGCTTTGGTAAACGGTTTTCCGCAGCACAGGCACTTCATTCCGTCACCTCCCGGATGACAACGCTGCCGATGCAGTCCTTGCAGGCCACCAGCAGCAACCCAAACCGGTCGTTGGCCCGCAGCTTCCAGTTGTGGGTCACCAGGTCCAGCAGCCACCCCTCCGGGATCAGGCCGTCAAAGAAGGAAAACAGGGTCTTGGAGGTGTACGGCTCCGCCCTCAGCGGCAGCGTCAGGCTCACCGGCGCGGCGTTGGGCGCGCGCAGATAGGCCTCATCGTAAGCAAAGGAATAGCCCTCCTCGGTCTCCCGCAGGACGCCGGCCAGTTCCTTGCGGACATAGACTGCAGCAGCTCGGTACGCGCTCATTCGTCCTCACCCTTTCTCCCGGGAACTGCTTCCATGCCGAACATGGCCAGCGCCTGATTGACTTTGTCCATGCGGACGGTCTCCTTGCCGCTCTCCAATTCGCGGACGAACCGGAGCCCCAGGCCGGACCGCAGAGCAAATTCCTCCTGTGTGAGCCCAGCGGCTTTTCTCTGTTGTCTGATAAATACAGCAATTTTATTCATGGGATCATATTATACCCGTTCGGGATGATTGTCAACCATAATATGAAAACTATACCCGATAGGGGCGACTTCAAGCCAGCTAAGCATAATCGTCCCGAACGGGTACAAATTAAGGCTTGCAGAAAGACGCTGCCCAGCATTGCGGCGGAATGGCATGGTCATATGAGCCAAACCAGAGCGGAAAACCGCCGGAATGGAGCAAACTCCTGCATCCCCCGGGAGACCATGTCTTTTTTTGCAGGCTGCCTGCAGCCGTGGCCGTGAGCCAAATACAGTTGATATTTGCGGCAAAATATGCGATAATTCCTGTACCAGTCATACTAAAACCTGTTAAAAAGATTGAAAGGCAACACCGCACAAATAGCGTATAGGGAGAGCCATAGTAAGCTCGTCTGTAGGGCAGCCAGTATTATCCCCTCAGTTCGCCTGGCAGGGCGCATCAACTC
>CAMBCW010000263.1 GCA_945864925.1 uncultured Clostridia bacterium | reverse complement strand
TACACACTGCATATCGTCGGCAGCGTCAGATGTGTATAAGAGACAGCCCCAAGGTCATTGCCACAACCCAGGCCTGCAGCGATAAGATGCCGGGTTTTATCGGCAGCAAGGACCTGATTGTCATCAATTCGATCGTGGATGTATCCGGCACCAACTCCATCATCACGAGGATCTATGACCAGGCCGCCGGTGCGGTTGTCGGCGCCGCAATGGCCTATACGCCGCATGAGCAGACGAAACCGCGGATTGCAGTTTCCATGTACGGAATCACAACCCCCTGTGTGGTGCATGCGGCAAAGTATCTGGAGCAGCATGGCTACGAACCGATTATTTTCCACGCCAACGGCGCCGGCGGCAAAGCCATGAAAGCGCTGATCGCGGAGGGGTTCTTCCAGGGCGTTCTGGATATTACCACGGCAGAAGTAGGCGCTTATGTCCTGGATGCGGAGTCCTCCTCTGCGGGAGAGGACCGGCTGGACGCTGGGGTACTGGCAGGACTGCCCCAGGTGGTGTCCGTGGGCGGCATGGATGTCATCGGAATCAAGGTGTCGGAATTGGAGACAAAGTATAAGGGATATAAACCCTACTCGCATAATGACAAGCCGGACATGATTCGCACCAAGCCTGAGGATGGCCTGCGCATTGGAAAATTTATGTGCGAGCATTTGAATAACAGCTATGCTCCATGCGCGGTCTATCTGCCCATCCGGAGCCTGTCCTCTCTGGACGTTCAAGGGGGACAGACCTGCGACGATGAGGCGCGCAGGCTGCTTTATGAAGCCATCAGCCTGAATGCCGGACCGGCGGTGGATGTGGTGGAGATGGACTGCGACATCAACGATCCGGTGTTTGCGGAAGCCATGGCGCAGCGGCTGTGCGACATGCTGACACAGAAAGCCTGATTGCCCGACCAAGGGACAACATTAGAGAAAGGAGAAAAAAATGACCTACCAGAATCAGTACTATGATCCCAACATCTACATGCAATCCAAGAATCTGATTCTAAAGGCGGCGCATCTGTATTATCATAAGGGGATGCGGCAGCAGGAAATTGCGGAACAGTTGGAGATTTCGGTTTCCACTGTGTCACGGCTGCTGAAGAAAGCCAAGGAGCAGAAGATTGTGCATTTTTCCATTGACCAGGAATATCTGGAATGCCTGCATTTGGAAGAGTCTCTGCGGGAGCACTGTGGCTTGCGGGAAGTGATTGTCGCGCCGCTGCCGAACCGGGGCGAGGGAATGCGCCCGGAAGAGATTAAAAAGATTGTGGGTCTTGAGGGCGCGCGGTATTTGCAGCGTGTTGTAACGGACAATGATATGGTCGGCGTCGCCTATGGAGAAACTGTCTGGTATGTCTATAATTATCTCAACCCCTGCCAGAAGTGTAATGTGGGCTTTGTGACGATGCATGGCACCCTGCACCATGAATCCGACAAGCTGGACGGCTCCTGGCTGGTGCCGCGCATTGCCAAGGTGTTCGGCGGCAAGTATTACACAATTAACCAGAAGGGCATTCAGAATAGCCGGGAGGACGTCCTGCGGGTATTGAAAGAGGATCGGGTCCGGACGGTGTTTGAACAGTTCCCGAAGATCACAGTCTCCATAAGCGGCGTGGGCATGGCCTATCCGGAAAAAGAGACCATCCTTCTGCGGGGCGATTATCTCAGCCAGCAGATGCAGCAGCAGCTGGAGGATGCAGGGGCCTGCTGTGACCTGATGCTGCGGTTCCTGAACAAAAACGGCCAGGAGTGCAATACGCCCATGCGGTCGCAGACTGTAGGGATTCCCCTGGAAAGCTACCGCCGGATTCCCAACAAGGTGATTGTCGCCTCAGACGAGCGGAAATGGGTGGCGGTTCTGGCACTGCTGCGGAATCGGTTGGTGGATACGCTGATCATTGATCAGAACTTAGCCCGGAACGTCTACAGGGCGTTGATGGAAGAGACTGAAATTACATCGCCGCTGTGAGCGGTGCTGTAAGACAGGGCGCGCGGCATCTGTTGTGTGCTGCGCGCCCTGTCTTACTTGTTGTAAACTATACCATATAATCGGAAGATGTTCTGTGCATCATAGACAAGTTCTCACTGTGCGTGAAAATAATTTCATGGTTCCGCGAATTTTTTCGAACTTTGGAAAAGGAGAATTCCCGAAAAAGTTCCGAAAATTTTTTCTATATAGCAATAATGGTTAAACTAATGTAAAATGTCGATATTCAAATTGTGCTAAATGTGCAATTAAATAATCTGTATGGAGGAATGAACGATGAAGAAGACCACAACTCGACTTATGGCCCTGCTGCTGAGTGTCGTGATGGTGCTCGCGCTTGCCGCGTGCGGATCCAAAACGACCACCTCTGCCAATGAGACCCCTACCACGCAGACGGAGAATCCCACTTCCACGAATTCGAATCAAACTGCTGAAC
The DNA here is from genome assembly GCA_945864925.1 of uncultured Clostridia bacterium. Lineage (GTDB taxonomy): Bacteria > Bacillota > Clostridia > Oscillospirales > Oscillospiraceae > Avoscillospira. Next base: position 160 of record CAMBCW010000263.1, on the reverse strand, counting down.
CGGCAGACAGCAGCGAAGACGTGGAAACTGTGAAAATCGGCTTGATGCTGCAGCTGGCCGGTGCCAGCCCTGCGGACAGCGAAGAACTGCTGAAAGGCTGCCAGAAAATTGCGGATATCGTCAACAACGAGACCGATTACAATCTGCCTCTGGCTCAGAC
>CAMBCW010000262.1 GCA_945864925.1 uncultured Clostridia bacterium | reverse complement strand
ATCAAAGCCTGCTTTGATCGAAAGCGTGTCGAAAAGACTTTTTCGACACGCTCAATTGCCCGCTCTGTGAAAGAGCGGGCAATCTTTTTAGAATTTGTGGACTTCCAGCGCTGCGGTGAAGGAGCTGAACGTGGCAACGGCGTTCTTCAGGTACAGCACCTGGGTGTTGACGTCGTTTTCGTCATACATATTGCGCAGGCTGGTGTAGTCGTCCAGCATGGATTTCTTGGCTTCCACGCGGTCGTCCTCCACCAGTTCCGCGGCAACACGCAGCCACACGCCGTCCTTGAATGCGCAGATCTCGCACTTGGGGTTGACGGCCAGTTGTTTGGACACGGACTTGGACTTGCCGGTCTGGATGTACAGCTTGCCCTCAAAGATGTGGGCGGTGCCGAAGGGGCGGACGCGGGGCTGATCCCCCTCTGCCGTGGCCAGATAGTATGTACCGGCAGACTTCAGAAATTCACATACTTTTTCCATGAGAAATACCTCCGTTTCTTTGATTGCTTGACGCAGCATAACTTTTTTATATCATACAGCTAAAAATTTCTCTTGTAAAGCAGGTACTGTTTTATGATATAGCTACCGGCCGGCAGACACCATACCCTGGAAATTACTGGAACGGAGCGGGCATTTTTTGCAAAGAATACAGCAGATTTTACGTTTCTTTTGACATGAGCAGCATATATAATGGTTCTATTCTTTGGATGGTGGTGAGTATTTGCGTACATTGATTTACGGCGGACGGCTGATTGATCCTGCCAACCGCATTGACAGCCGGCTCAACCTGCTGGTGGAGAACGGAAGAGTCTCCCGTGTGACTTCTGACCTGCCTGAAGCGGACAGACGGATCGACGCCACCGGGAAAATCGTCTGTCCCGGTTTTGTAGACCTCCATATGCACGAGGATCCCGTGGAGGCTGACGGCAGAATATACGCTGATGAGCAGAAGGCCATCTTCAACTGCATGCTCCGCATGGGCGTGACCACAGCCATTGGCGGAAACTGCGGGCTAAGCTGCTGCAATCCGGCGGATTATCTGGATCTTGTGGACCGGAACGGCCTGGCGGTCAACGTTGGCATGCTGGCCGGACACGCATATTTCCGGGAAAAAGCCGGCGCTTCCGACAAATACAGTCCCGTCACGCCGGCTCAGCGGGCAGAAATGGCTGCGGGGATTGCGGATGCGCTGAACCGCGGCTGTCTGGGCGTCTCCTATGGCATCCGCTATATTCCCGGTATTGACCGGAACGAGCTGCTTGCGACTGCCGCACCCTGTCAGAAGCAGGGAAAGCTGATCGCCGCCCATGTCCGCTCTGACGCGGAGGAGGTCTTTGACGCAGCCCGGGAATTGCTGGACACAGGCAAGGCTCTGGGGCTTCCGGTGGAGGTATCCCATATCGGCAGCATGGCCGGATTTGGTCAGATGGAGCGCCTGCTTGCCATGGTGGATTCGTATCGCCTGCAGGGACTGGATGTGAGTTGTGACTGCTACCCCTATTATGCATTCTCCACAACCATAGGTTCCACCACCTATGATGATGGATGGTTGGATCGCTACCATTGCGGCTATGAGGTCGTGGAGCTTTGCGAGGGCCGGTACAAAGGCCAGCGCTGCACCCAGGAGATCTTCCAAGCGGTGCGCCGGGAGGAGCCTGATTGCATCACAGTCTGCTATGTGATGCAGGACCGCGATGTGGATCTGGCCCTTGGCCATCCAAACGTCATGCTGGCCAGCGACGGCCTGATGGATCATGGGCAGGGACATCCGAGAGCGGCAGGGACCTTCCCGCGGCTGTTGGCAGAATTCGTGCGCAGCGGCAAGCTGGAGCTGCATGCGGCAATCAACATGATGACGGCCATGCCGGCTAACCGGCTGGGACTGGCACAAAAAGGGCGTCTGAATGTGGGTGCGGATGCGGATATCGTGATCTTTGATCCGGGCAGAATCTCCGACCGGGCCACATTTGCAGAGCCTCTGCTCGCCCCGGTGGGCATCGACTATGTATTGATTGGCGGCGAGATTGCCGCAAAGGACTGCCGGATTGTGAATCAGAATCTGGGCAGAAGTGTTCGAACGTAAACATGCATTGAAAGGAGAACTCATATGGAATACGGGTTTTGGTCTGTTGTACCGCCACTGCTTACAATTGTTTTGGCGCTTGTCACAAAGAATGTCTTTATCTCTCTGATTTTGGGCATTCTGGTTGGTTCCATGGTGCTTTGCAACTGGTCGGTTCTGGAGGGAATCAACGCCACTTTCTACAGCTTTATTCATACCTTCGAGAGCAACAGCAACACCATTGTTCTGATTTCTTTTCTGCTGATCGGCGCTTTGATCTATCTGATCGAAAAATCCGGCGGCATTGATGGCTTTACAGAAGTCCTGATCAAGAAACGGGCGCTCATCAAGTCCAAACGGGGTGCGAACCTCTTCACCTGGCTTCTCGGCATTGTGATCTTCACTTCCGGTTCCCTGAGCTGCATGGTGACCGGCTCCGTCGCCCGTCCGTTTAACGACGCCCTGAAGGTTCCCCACGAGAAATCCGCATTGATCGTTCACGCCACCTCCACCCCCTGGTGC
>CAMBCW010000261.1 GCA_945864925.1 uncultured Clostridia bacterium | reverse complement strand
CCACGAACAACTCCAAAAGCATTATAGCACAGCGCGGAGAGTATTCGCAAGGGCCAATTTTCGCCGGGAAGGAGGTGCTTTCCTGGTGAACGGATGGGCCATGTTTTTCACGGTTGTCGGCGTCTGCTATGCGACCTCTGCGCTGTTTAAGGTGATCGACTTTATTGAGAGAGGGGGAGGATGTGGGCGCGGATGAGAGCCGTACCCCGGCATATTTTGCCATTATCCCCGCAAACGTGCGGTACCATCAGCAGCTGTCCCCAAATGCCAAACTGCTGTATGGAGAGATCACGGCGCTGGCGGACCGGGATGGGTTTTGCTGGGCATCCAACAAGTATCTTGCCAATCAATTCCGGTGGGGTGAGCGGACGGTGAGCCGCCTGATCACCCAGATGGCCGAATTGGGCCTCATCCGGATGGAAATGTATAAGACTCCGTCCGGCAGTGAGCGACGTATTTTTGTCGGCAATGAGGCTGCAGGGGGTATCGCCAAAATTGGCGAGAGGGGTATAGCCAAAACTGGCGAGACCCCCCGGTGGGGTGTAGCCAAAATTGGCGAGGGGGGTGTAGCCAAAATTGGCGAGTGTATTAATATGTTGAATAATATACAGGAATATATACCCCCTAAAGCCCCCCAAGGGGGGCATGGTACACGCAAGCACCATGATCCGAAAAAAACGGCGGACTGGAAACCGGAGCGGTTTGCCGCCTTCTGGGAATTTTACCGGTCCAACGTGCGGCCGGAGGCGAAGCAGGCGGCCATCCGTGCATGGGACAAGCTCCGGCCGGACGATGACCTGATTGCCCGGATCGGCCGTGCCCTCCAGCGGCAGATCGCGTCCCAGAGCTGGCAGGACGGATACGGAAAGCCCTATGCCAGCACCTACCTGAATAACGCCCGCTGGGAGGATGCGGAAGGACTGCCGCCGGCAGGTCCTCCGCCGTTGTACCCGGATGACGGGCGGCACGGGAGGTTTTTGTGATGGCCGAAAGCAAGACGATCATGCCGGAGCAGCTGCTGGACGGCCAGGTCGGTGTGCTTGGGTCCATGCTGATCGACCCGGACTGTGTCCCGAAGGTCCTGCAGCAGGTGCGGGCCGATGATTTTACATCACCGGCATATCGCACGGTCTATCAGGCCGTTTCCGCGCTGTTCCGGGATGGACAGCCGGTAGACGCGATCACCGTGCGGGAGAAGCTTGGCGGATGCGTTGGCGATGAGTGGAGCACAATGCTCCTGCAGCTGATGGATCTGACACCCACCGCCGCAAATCTCGACAGCTACATAGACCGGCTGCGGGAGTCTGCCATGCTGTTCCGGCTGCAGGACATCGGGTCCCAGCTTCACGGCGCTGTCGATCTGGACGAGGCCCGCGGGATCCTGGACAAGGCCATGCAGATGCAGGTTGGCCGGCCGTCTGTGCAGGCAATATCCATGGCAGACGGCTATGAGCGATTCCTTGATCGCATGGCCAACGGGCAGCCGAGGCCGCATCTGGATTGGGGCATCCATGAGCTGACCAGAGTGGTCAAAGCACATCCCGGCGACATGATCGTGCTGGGCGGGTACCCGTCGGACGGTAAAACAGCACTGGCGCTGCAGTTTGCGGACAAGATCGCGCAGACCAAACGGGTCGGGTATTTCAGCTTTGAGTCGGACAAGGACCAGCTCTTTGAGCGCCATGTGTCCCGGGTGGCCATGATCTCCAGCAAGGCGATCTCGGACAACTCCCTGACGGAGGAGGACTACAAGGAGCTGATCCAGCTGCAATCCCGCCTGACGGGTCCGCAGATGACGATCATTGACGCGGTTGGCATGACGGCCATGGACATTGAGGCGTACAGCCAGAGCCATCACTATGACGCTGTGGTCGTGGATTATCTCCAGAAAGTCGAGACTGGCGGGAAACGCAGCATGGAGGAATATGACCGGGTAACGGAGGTATCCGGACAGCTGCAGAAATTCGGGCGCCGGACGAACACCAATGTTCTGGCACTGAGCCAGCTGTCCAGGCCGAAAGAAAAGGGCAAAAAGAGCCCTCCGACCATGTCTGACCTGCGCTCCTCCGGACAGATTGAGCAGGATGCCGATATTATCTTCCTGCTGTATCGGGAGGAGCAGGACGTCAAGGATTCCAACCGCATCCTGTTTGTGGCCAAAAACCGAAACGGTGAGGCGCTGGACAAGGTAAAGCTCCGGTTTGACGGAGACCGCCAGACCTTCAGCCGGATCGCACCCGGGTGTGACGCTCCTACCGCTCCGCAGCAAAAAGCAAAAGACCGCCGACAGGTCATGTTCTGGCCGGAGCGGCCGGACCCCAATAACCCGTTTTTGGAGGAAAAAGAATGAATCTGAACGATGTAATTAGTTTGCAGCCTACCATCCACGGCAGCTTTGGAGACGAGAAACATCCAAAACAGCCGGGCATTGTGATCTACATCAACGAGGCGCATGGCTACTTTGTGGCTGAGTTTACAGGCCCGCGTGATCGGACCTTCCGGGAGGCATTCCATCTGCCTGTGGAGCAGCGCAATGTGCGCGGGCTTCCTCCCGTTCCGGACCGTGCCAAGAGGCATGGACCTCAG
>CAMBCW010000260.1 GCA_945864925.1 uncultured Clostridia bacterium | reverse complement strand
CAGCGGGGCGAAAAGACTTTTTCGACACGCTGGGGCGGGGGCTTGCCCCCGCCGCTGGAATGCAAAATGAAAAATGAAAAATGAAAAATGAAAAATTGAGGTGTCCGCTCCGCGGACGGATTTGAAATTTCTGTAGGGGCGGCCCGATGTGGCCGCCCGGGTCGTCTCCAGAAGCCACGCCGTAGGGCGGCCAGACCCCTGGCCGCCGTGTGCAGGCAGTCCGATGGATTGAAACTTATCTTCCTAATGCTGCCCTACAGATTCTGAAGGCGCTCATGGTTCCACAGAGCGGGCGCTGACGCCGATTTTCTCTCCGCAGCGCACCACGGTTTCCAGACCGGCGGCGGAATTTTCCAGGATGTCCCCGTCCAGCCGGGCTGCACCGGGGGGCAGCAGTAAAACCACGGTGGAGCCGCCGAACTGGAAATAGCCCTTCTCCTGGCCGCGGTAAACCCGGGCGGCGCTGTGGTGATTGACGATTTTCCCCACCAGCAGGGCTCCCACCTCCATCACCAGGATGGGGCCGAACACGGGGCTTTGCAGCACACAGTATTCCCGGGCATTTTCCTTATAGATGGGATAGTGGTCATTGGCCATGGGATGGACCGTGTGCAGAACGCCGGGCAGGACAGTCTGACCGGTTTTCTCCCCGTCGTCCACATAGCAGTAGCGGTGGTAGTCGTCCACGGACAGGCGGAAGATCAGGGCCTGTCCGCCCAGGTAGGTCCGGGCCAGGGCTTCGTTTTTCAGCAGGGAGGCCACGGTGTAGTCCGTGTGCTTGATGGAAATGCGGCCTTCGGCCGTGATGGGCAGCACCGTCAGCTTGCTGTCGCAGGGGGCGATCAGGTGGCCGGGCTCCCGGTCCACGGGACGGGCTTCCGGGCGGATTTGCCGGGAGAAAAAGGCATTGTAGCTGTCATAGGGCCCCGGCTCATAGGGCGTCATGTCGATGCCGTTGGCCCGGATGAAGGGTCCGATGAGGCACCGGGACAGAGGCGACGAGAGAAACCGCCCTGCCAGCCGGGACAGGCCGGGCCGCACCAGGGGCTTCAGCAGCAGCCGACCGGGAGCCGTGCCGTAGAGCAGGCCCAGGAGCCGTTCCTGCCCGCCGGAGACGGTGACCAGGGTGCCGTCACGGTGTTTGTACTGCATCGTCGTCCTCCCCCAGCAACTCTTCCACAATGGGGTTGTCATAGTCTGTGGGAGACGGCACCCGGAAGCGGGTGTAGGCGAAAATAGCGCCCACGGTGACGCCAACCACGGAGATCAGGACCAGAATGGACTTGAGGCCCGGCTTGGGCATGGGAAAATCCAGAATGAACAGCAGCCCCACCACGCCCAGCAGCACATGGAGCAGGAACAGAAAGGCCAGATCGGGGATGATAAACTGCAGCCAGAAGGCCATAGGCAGCAAAAAGGCGATGGAGGTCACGGGCAGGCCCCGGTAGATCCGGTTGCAGCCGCCCTCGGTCTGCTGGCGTTTGCCCTCCAGGACGTTGAAGAAGGCCAGCCGGATCACAGCGCAGACGCAGTAGAAGAACACCAGGCCCAGACCCAATGCGCCACGAACCCCCAGCAGATAGCAGATCATGGCGGGAAACACGCCGAAGCACACCACATCGCACAGGGAATCCAGCTGGATGCCGAAGGCCTTTTCCTCATCGGTGCGGTTCTTTTTGGTGCGGGCGATTCGGCCGTCGAAGGCGTCGCAGACGCCGGAAACGGCCAGACAGAGGATGGCGGTTTTATAGTGGCCGTGGATGGCCTGGGACATGCCCAGAACAGAGGAAATCAGACCCAGATAGGTCAGAATCACGGTGTAGTCGTAAAAGCCAAGGAATTGGATCATGGGACAGGGGCCTCCTTTTTCGTTCTCTTCTCTCGCAGGATCAGGGATGCGGCGGCAGTCATGGCGGCGCTGATCAGCAGCTGGGTGTAGTAGCTGACGCCGCGGCTGACCACCATGGCCGGCAGGATCAGCTCCGGGCCGAATACCGGTTCAAAAATGGTCAAAAACAGGGTTTCGCTGATTCCCATGCCGCCGGGCAGGGGCAGCATGTCCACGGCCACGGAGATCATGGCCTGCAGCGTCACCAGAAAGACCAGGGATTCTTCCCTCAGGCCAAAGGCCCGGTAGGTCAGCCAGGTGACCAGGAACAAAAGACATCGCTGCAGTACGGTCATCAGAAACACATGGATTACCACATGCTTGTGGGTGCGGTAGAATTCCGCTGTGCCGCTGTATTGGCGGGTCATGCGCTCCAGCCGCTCCAACTGCCGCTCCGGGTGGCGGAAGGGCCGCAGCCGGTGGAGCAGCAGCAGAACCCGCCGGGCGCAGCGGTCCACCAGGGTGGGGTGGAACACCAGCAGAAGCAGCAGGGCCACGCAGACCACGTTGAGTCCCAGACCCAGCCAGACCACCGGCAGGACCGGCTCCAGCAGGGCCATGACCCGGGCCGGCCGCAGAGCCAGCACCACAGCGCCAAGGACCACCAGCACCAGCTTATAGGTGATGGTGACGATGGCCAGCACCACCGTGGACACGGCCACGGCTGTCTCTTATACACATCTCCGAGCCCACGAGACGTAGAGGAAT
>CAMBCW010000259.1 GCA_945864925.1 uncultured Clostridia bacterium | reverse complement strand
ACCCCGGAGAAGGCTTTTTCTATTGTATCAAAATCAGTAGGAACATAGAACCGGCCTGCGGCGTCGGCAACTTCTTCGGTATGCTGCCGGAAGAAATGTCCGGCTCCCGGCTGTACGGTGTGGAGCTGGATTCCATCAGCGGACGGATCGCAAAGCAGCTCTATCCCAAAGCGGATATTACGGTGGCCGGTTTTGAAACCACGGACCGGCGAGATTTCTACGATCTTGCCATCGGCAACGTACCGTTTGGACAGTACAAAGTATCTGACCGGGCCTATGACAAGCTGGGGTTCTCCATTCATGACTACTTCTTTGCCAAGGCGCTGGATCAGGTGCGGCCGGGCGGCGTGGTAGCCTTTGTCACCTCCCGCTACACGATGGATAAGCAGTCCCCGGAGGTACGCCGGTACATTGCACAGCGTGCCGAGCTGCTGGGAGCAATCCGCCTGCCCAATAATGCGTTCCGGGCCAACGCGGGAACCGATGTTGTCTCTGACATTCTGTTCCTGCAAAAACGTGACCGGCCCATCGACATCGAGCCTGACTGGGTGCATTTGGGACAAAATGAGGATGGCTTTGCCATCAACAGCTATTTTGTGGACCACCCGGAGATGATTTTGGGCAGGCAGACTTCCGAAAGCACCCAATACGGCAGGCAGGACTTCACGGTTGCACCGATTGAGGGACTGGGGCTGGCCGATCAGCTCCATGACGCTGTGAAGTACATTCGCGGCACCTATCAGGACGCTGAGCTGCCGGAGCTGGGCGAGGGTGAAGAAATCGACACCTCCATCCCAGCAGACCCCAACGTGAAAAACTACTCTTATGCTGTGGTGGACGGCGAGGTGTACTTCCGGGAAAACAGCCGCATGGTAAAACCGGACCTGAACGCCACCGCCGAGGCCCGCATCAAGGGCATGGTTGCTCTCCGCGACTGTGTGCATCAGATTATTGACCTTCAGATGGACGAGTACACGCCGGATTCGGCCATTCGGGAAAAGCAGGAGGAATTGAACCGGCTCTATGATGCGTTTTCCGCCAAATACGGACTTATCAATGACCGAGGAAACCGGCTGGCCTTTTCGGACGATTCTTCTTACTATCTCCTGTGTGCGCTGGAAGTGCTGGACGAGGACGGAAAACTGGAGCGCAAGGCGGATATGTTCACCAAACGTACCATCAAGCCACACAAGGCTGTGACCACGGTGGACACCGCCAGCGAAGCCCTTGCCGTTTCCATTGCGGAAAAAGCCAGGGTGGATATGGAGTATATGTCCCAGCTGACCGGTAAACCCACCGAGGAAATTGCGGCAGAACTGTACGGCGTTATTTTCAAAGACCCGGCCTATGGCAGCGACCCGCTTTCCGGCTGGCAAACCGCAGACGAATATCTGTCCGGCAATGTCCGTCAGAAGCTCCGCGCCGCCCAGCGGGCAGCAGAACGCGATCCGGCTTTTTCCGTCAATGTGGAGGCCCTGAAAGCCGCCCAGCCCAAGGACCTGGACGCATCGGAAATTGAAGTTCGCCTAGGTGCTACCTGGATTGACAAGGAATATATCCGTCAGTTCATGTATGAAACCTTTGACACACCACGGTATCTGCGCGGCACCATTGATGTGAACTATTCCGCTTACACCGCCGAGTGGCAGATCACCGGCAAGACGCAGATACCCTACAACAACATCGCGGCCTATACCACCTATGGCACAGATCGCGCCAACGCTTACCGCATCCTGGAGGATTCATTGAATCTCCGGGATGTTCGCATTTATGACACTGTGGAGGACGCAGACGGCAAGGAGCGCCGGGTGCTGAACGCCAAGGAAACCACCCTGGCCGCACAGAAACAGCAGGCCATTCGGGATGCCTTCAAGGACTGGATTTGGAGAGACCCGGAACGGCGGCAGGCCCTGGTGCGCCAGTACAACGAAGAAATGAACAGCACCCGTCCCCGCGAGTATGACGGAAGCCATATCGTTTTCTCCGGTATGAACCCGGAAATCACCCTGCGGGAACATCAGAAAAGTGCGATTGCCCATGTGCTGTACGGCGGGAATACGCTGCTGGCCCACGAAGTAGGTGCAGGCAAGACCTTTGAAATGGTTGCCGCTGCCATGGAATCCAAGCGGCTGGGCCTGTGTCAGAAATCTATCTTCGTGGTGCCGAACCACCTGACCGAGCAATGGGCCTCTGAGTTTCTGCGGCTGTACCCATCCGCAAACATTCTCGTCACCACCAAAAAGGACTTTGAAACCCATCGGCGCAAAAAGTTCTGTGCCAGGATTGCCACCGGCGACTATGACGCAATCATCATTGGCCACTCCCAGTTTGAGCGTATTCCCATCAGCAAGGAGCGCCAGGAACGACTGTTGCAGGAGCAGATTGCAGAAATCACCGAGGGCATTTCCGAGGTGGAATCCAGCGGCGGCGAACGGTTTACTGTCAAGCAGCTGGAGCGTACCAAGAGCGGGTTGGAAGCACGGCTTGAAAAGCTGCAAGCCGATCACAGAAAGGATGATGTAATTACCTTTGAACAGCTGGGTGTTGACCGGCTGTTTGTAGATGAGGCGCACAATTACAAGAATTGTGCGAAACGTTGTGCATAAGCCCTTGTTGACAGCAAGGACGAACAGC
>CAMBCW010000258.1 GCA_945864925.1 uncultured Clostridia bacterium | reverse complement strand
GGATTGCCGCGCCAGTGTGCGCACTGGCTCGCAATGACAGCGTTTTTTGAACACTAGCATGATATTTGCAGTTACTTATTTAAGCCGATCATCATATTTATTTTCCCAGACCGTTCAGGGCCTCGTAGAGCCGCTGCAGGTCGTCGTCGCCGTAGAATTCCAGCTCCAGGCGGCCCTTGCGCTTGCCGCGGGTGATTTTTACCCGCCGGTTCAAGGCCCGGGACAGGGTTTTCTCGCACTCCGCCACATAGTCCACCTCCAGGGGCTTCTCCTTGGGCGGCTCCTTTTCGGCCTCCCTGGCCAGGTTTTTGCACAGGGTCTCCGCCTGGCGGACCGACAGCTCCAGGGCCATGATCTTCTGGGCGGCGCGCTTCTGATCCTTCTGGCTCTTGAGGACCATCAGGGCCCGGGCGTGGCCGGCGGACAACTTGCCGTCGGTGACCAGCTGGGAGATCTCCGGGGACAGGGACAAAAGCCGCAGGGCGTTGGCCACCGCCGGCCGGGACTTGCTCACCCGCTGGGCCACCTGCTCCTGGGTCAGGCCGTATTCCTCCATGAGCTGCTTGTAGCCCATGGCCTCTTCCATGGGGTTCAGATCCTGCCGCTGCAGGTTCTCAATGAGGGCCAGCTCCATGGCCGTGCGGTCGTCGCACTCGATCACCGTCACCGGCACCGTCCGCAGGCCCGCCAGCCGGGCGGCCCGCCACCGGCGCTCGCCGGCGATGATCTGGTAAAATCCGTTTTCGCCCTTGCGGACGGTCAGGGGCTGGATGACGCCGTGCTGGGCGATGGAGTCCGCCAGCACCTGCAGTTCCTCCTCATCAAAGAGCTTTCGGGGCTGCAGGGGATTGGGCTCCACCTTCTGCAGGGGCAGCGTGGTGATCTGCTCCTCCGTGTCCCGGACGTCGGGGATCAGGGCGCCGAGACCCATGCCCTTGCTCAGGCCCCGGGGTGTTTTGGACGCCATCAGCGCGCCTCCTTTTCCAAAATCTCGTCTGCCAGCTGCTCATAGGCCTGGGCGCCCCGGCTCCACCGGTCGTAGACCGACGCCGGCAGGCCGTGGCTGGGGGCCTCGGCCAGACGGACGTTCCGGGGAATGACCGTGGCAAACACCTGCCCCCGGAAATGGCGGCGGACCTCCTCCGTCACCTGGGTGGAGAAGTTGGTGCGGCCGTCGTACATGGTCATGAGCACGCCGAAAATGGTCAGGGCGGGGTTGAGACTCCGCTTCACCGCCCGCATGGTCATCATCAGATCCGTCAGGCCCTCCAGGGCGTAGTATTCGCACTGGACGGGGATGAGAATGCTGTCCGCCGCGCACAGGGCGTTGAGGGTCAGCAGCTCCAGAGAGGGCGGACAGTCGATGAAAATGTAGTCATATTGGCTCCGCAGGGGCTGCAGGGCCTGCTGCAGCACGAACTCCCGGTTGGGCACGGCCACCAGCTCCACGCCGGCGCCGGACAGAGACGGGGAGGAGGGGAGCAGATCGCCGAATTTGGTGTGGACCACGGCCTCCTGGGCCGGGCGGTCGTTGATGACCACGTCGTAGGACGTGGCGGCGCAGCGGCCCTTGTCCACGCCGAGACCGGAGGTGGCGTTGGCCTGGGGATCAAAATCGCACAGCAGCACCCGCCGGCCGCGGCTGTGCAGCGCCGCTGTCAGATTGACCGCCGTGGTTGTTTTTCCCACGCCGCCTTTTTGATTGACGATGCCAATGATGGTTCCCAAGACATTCCCTCCTTTTCATAGTGTATTATAATGCGGAAGAGAAAAAAAGTAAATACAATGTTTCACGTGAAACAACAAATAAATGCTGAATGCAAAATGCTGGATGCTGGCGGTGGTTTATGTCCAATTCAGCATTCTACATTTTGCATTCAGCCTTGCCCAATCAATATTCCCGGATGACCGCCTTGACCTTGCCCAAAATCCGGGCTTCGGCGCCGTCGATGGGGTCGTAGGCGGGATTTTCCGGCAGGAGCCACACGCCGTCGGGCCCCCGGTGGAAGCGCTTGCAGGTGGCCTCGTCACCCAGCAGGGCCACGACGATCTCGCCGTTGACGGCGTCGGCCTGAGGCCGCACCACCACCTTGTCGCCGTTGAGAATGCCCGCGCCGATCATGGAGTCGCCCTGGATCCGCAGGGCGAAGCAGTTCTGGTCGCCGTCCCAGGGAAGATAGCCCTCGATGTCCTCCTGGGCCAGGATGGGCTGACCGGCGGTGACCACGCCCAGGAGGGGAATACGGCCCACGCGGCGGCTTTCCGGCAGAGCGATGGCCCGGCGCTTGGTGCTGTCGCCCTCCAGGCGGCCCTGACGCTTCAATTCGTTGAGATGATAAGAAACCGTCGCGGTGGATTTCAGTCCCACGGCCGCGCAAATCTCCCGCACCGTGGGGGGATAGCCCTTGTCCTCCATGTATTTGCCGAGAAATTCCAGAATTTTCTCCTGTTTGTCCGTGGTTCTGGCCATATCCATCGCCTCCTGTTTGGAGTATAACACAGGTTCCACAATTTTGCAAACATTTGTTTGAAGTTTTTCTGTCTGCAAATGTTCGAGATAACACTGGCATTGCAGGGACCGCAGCAAGCCCCCGCCCTACGGGACCGGAACCCTTGCGTGATGCGCCGTAGGGCGCGACGACCCCGGCGCGCCGCTGCAGGCACTTCTGCCCTGCTGCGCAG
>CAMBCW010000257.1 GCA_945864925.1 uncultured Clostridia bacterium | reverse complement strand
AGTCAGCTTCGCTGACAGCTCCCCTATTGTAGGGGAGCCATGAAACTGCGCTGCACCCCCTCGTGCCCCCTTTACAGGGGGCTGCCGGAGCGTAGCGGAGGTTGGGGGTTGCTACAGGTTTGCAATTGTATCGAACCATCGGTAAAATTGCTTGTCGGTACAACCCCCAGTCACAGCTTCGCCGTGCCAGCCCCCTAGAGAGGGGGCACAAGGGTGCGTCAACTCCCAATTTCCCGATTAGCTGAGAAAAGCCAATCAGGACGCAAGCAAAAACCCGGCCTGCCGATGTGATTTCGGGCTGGCCGGGTTGATTGTTTACACGTTGAACAGGAAGTTGACGATGTCGCCGTCCTTCATGATATATTCCTTACCTTCGCTGCGGACCAGACCCTTGGCCTTGGCGTTGGCCAGGGTGCCGCAGGCTTTCAGATCCTCGAAGGCGATGACCTCGGCCCGGATGAAGCCCCGCTCAAAATCCGTGTGGATTTTGCCGGCGGCCTGAGGAGCCTTGGTGCCGTTCTTGATGGTCCAGGCCCGGCACTCGTCGCTGCCGGCAGTCAGGAAGGAGATAAGACCCAGCAGGGAATAGCTGCATTGGATCAGATTGTCCAGGCCGGAGGTGGTGATGCCCATTTCCTCCATGAACATGGCCTTTTCCTCCGGATCATCCAGCTCAGCGATGTCGGCCTCCAGCTTGGCGCAGATGGGCAGCACCTGGCTGCCCTCCCTGGCGGCCAGCTCCTGCACGGCCTGGAAATGACGGCTGGCGCTGGGATCGGCCACCTCGTCCTCGCCCAGGTTGGCGGCGTAGATGGTCTTTTTCAGGGTCAGCAGGTCGCTGGTCTGGATCAGCTCCATGTCGGCCTTGTCGCAGTCATAGGTGCGGGCCAGCTTGCCCTCGTTGAGATGGGCCAGCAGACCCTGGAACACTTCCACTTCCTTGTTGAAGCGCTTGTCGCCGCCCTTGGCAGCCTTCTGGGCCTTGTCAATGCGGCGCTCCACCATTTCGATGTCAGCCATGACCAGCTCCAGGTTGATGATCTCGATGTCTCGCAGGGGGTCGGTGGAGCCCTCCACATGGGTGATATTGGTGTCCTCAAAGCAGCGCACCACATGGACGATGGCGTCGGTGGAGCGGATGTTGCTCAAAAATTTGTTGCCCAGGCCCTCGCCCTTGGACGCGCCCTTGACCAGACCGGCGATGTCCACGAATTCAATGACAGCGGGGGTGAACTTCTTGGGCTGGTACTGGTCCCGCAGCCACTCCAGCCGCGTGTCCGGCACAGACACCACGCCCACATTGGGGTCGATGGTGCAGAAAGGATAGTTGGCGGACTCGGCGCCGGCATTGGTAATGGCGTTGAACAGGGTGCTCTTGCCCACATTGGGCAGGCCCACGATACCTAATTTCATATATCTTCACTTCTCCTTTATTTTCAAGGGTTTCCGGGTTTCGGAGACGCCCTTCCGCACCAATTGAACTTATCCGCACGAAAGTCAACTGGCGGACGCAAATTGACACACAGCATCGGTCAGGGAATCATCCGCAACATGGATATGTCGGATCCGGGGCAGCTGTTATGCACTTGCGGTCTGGCGGTTTCTGCAAGACTCTGAGCTGCATGCCACATTCCATGACACGTGTTGCATAGGTATGTCGGAGCGCGTGGATGTTCCCCTTGGATTTTTGACCGTTTGTGGAACTCCGTTCCTGGATACAAGATGAATGCGTTCAACACGACATCTAATTCTAGCATAAATCTCCTGAAGTTTCAACGCATTCGGGAACTTTTGACGCGCATTGTTGCAGTGATGTGTAACAAACAGAAAAAGTAGGTAGCGAATAGGTATGGCCTGTGATAAGGTTGAGTTGTCCAGACAAAACCGAAAGGCAGGTGCCACCCTATTCGCCATGAATAAGATAACACAGGACATGAGGTATAAGCAAGCGGTAGTGGTTACACCTATAGATGAATATAGCCGTTTTCGGTATCTGGAGGCCTTCCAGGAACACAGTACCTACACATCTACATAGTTCCTGAAACATGTGGTAGAGAAATTTCCTTATGAGATTGTGTGCATTCAGACGGACAATGGCTCAGAGTTCACCAACAGCATGAACAACAATCTCATGCCCTTCATCTTCCAGATGGCCATCGGCAAGCGGGACCATCTGAACGTCTTCGGCAACGACTATCCCCCCCCGACGGCACCGGCGTCCGGGCTTACATCCACGTGGTGGATCTGGCCAAGGGCCATGTGGCGGCCATCGACCATCTCATGTCCCACACCGGAGAAGGCGTGTTCAACCTGGGCACGGGCCACGGCTGCAGCGTCCTGGACATGGTTCATGCCTTTGAAGAAGCCAACGGCGTGCAGACGTCCTACGTCATTGTTCCCCGCAACCCCGGCGACCTGCCCACCTGCTATGCCGATCCCAGCAAGAGCCGGGAGATTCTGGGCTGGGAGGCTGCCCATGATCGGAACGATATGTGCCGCGACAGCTGGCATTGGCAGAGCCAGAACCCCAACGGCTGCGACGACTGAGGAGACAGAAACGGAAAACACAGGGAAGATACCCCAAAAACAGACTGCCTTGCGGAAAAACGGGGAAGGCCCATTCTTTGAGACTGAGCCGGATGGAAACAGTCTGCTGTTGACAGATCTCCCTGGAATTTCTGCCTTTTACAGGAAACAGATAAAAAAGCTGTCTCTTATACACATCTCCGAGCCC
>CAMBCW010000256.1 GCA_945864925.1 uncultured Clostridia bacterium | reverse complement strand
GCTGCCATCGCGGCAGTCCTTTCCGCGAATAACTGGCTCCGCATAGGAATCTACAATCGACGCAATATCGGGATAGCTGTCCGGGACAATGGTCTCTGCCGTTTCCTCCTGACATCGGACCTCCTGCAGGACGCGTTTCAGAAAAGGAAAGCGGCTGGTTTGAAATGCAAGCTCCATAGACCTCACTCCTTGTATGTTCTGCTATATAAATACGCAGAGCGGGACAAGGATATGCTATCGGATTCGGAAAATCGCCTTGAGAAGGCCGTTGAGAATCGGCGGGGCGTGAACCACTACGATCTGCATGCGTTCCCTCCTGTTATTCATAATTCAAAGCTGCCTTGCTACCAGGAGGCCCGCAGTGATGAGAAGAATTCCAAGAAGTACCAGGAAAAAGCCGCTGCCGAATAAGCAGGACAAGATCAATCCAGCGCCCAGTGCAATCAGAATTGCACCTATGACTTGTGTTCTGCGGCACATATAATCGCCTCCTTTGTATAGTATACGCGGCCAACGTTCAAGTTGTGCTTTACCCATTTCCGCGGCAGAACAAGCTGTTACGGATAAAAAAATGGACGCTGCAGTTCGCAGCGCCCATTGAAGTCTATTTATTCAGCTCCCATGTTTTAATCTCTTTTGCCTTTTCATAAAGCCTGACATAACTCTCATAGCGGGTCGGCTCAATATGGCCGTCCCGGCAGGCTGTTACGACTGCACATCCCGGCTCTTTAAGGTGTGCACAGTCGTGAAACTGGCATTTCCCCAGGTAGGGAGCAAAATCAGGAAAAGCATACTGGAGATTCTCCTTGAGTACAACCTCCATTTGGTCCGTGTCGAAAGAAGAAAAGCCGGGAGTATCCGCCACAAACGTGCCATTTGGTAAGGGAAACAATTCAATATGGCGGGTGGTGTGCCGGCCGCGTCCAAGCCGCTCCGAGACTTCGCCTGTTTGAATGTGCAGATCAGGGGCCAGACAATTCAGAATACTGCTCTTGCCGACGCCGGAATTTCCGGTAAAAGCGACAGTTTTTCCACAGATCAGAGACTGCAGCTGGCTGATCCCTTCCCCGGTGACGGCACTGGTAGTGACAACGTCGTATCCAGCGCGCGAATAAATGCCCGCAAGATCTCCCTGCGCCTGCAAATCACTCTTGTTGACGCAGATGATCACCGGTACGTTCTGATTGCCTGCAATTGCAGTAATGCGGTCAATCAAAAAAGGCTCTGTTACAGGAATGGATTGGGATACCAGCAAAACAAGCAAATCCAAATTGGAGACGGCTGGACGGACAAAGCAGTTTTTTCTGGGCTGAATCTGTTCGATCATCCCCTTGCCATGCTCCGTACTGATCTCAACCCAGTCCCCCACCAATGGGCTAATCCCCTCTTTTCGGAAACGTCCCCTGGCTTTGCACTCCACCAGCCCACTGGCGGTCTGCACATAATAGAACCCGCTGAGGGCTTTCATAATTCTGCCTGAAGCTGTCACGGCAACTGCTCTCCTGTATCAAAATCGTAAGTCATTTTATGCCAAAGCTTTCCGTCAATATATACGGTCAGTTCGTGCACCCCCTGCACATCCGGCGCAATGGGAAGTCCGTCTTCTGTTACAGTCACTAGCTCCAGGAGGAAAGGCTCTTCCTCCAGCTCATCGTCAATCATAATGGTGACTTCCACGGTACCTGTACCCTGCGGCATGGGAAGCCAAATGACCTTCGGATCGGACATGGGGAAATCTGAGGGATTCTGCTCGGAGATGGAGGGATCGTCCTTATCCTTGGGACCATTGGATACCTGCAAATTGATTGTGGTACCCGGTTTGACTTGCTCCATCTGCTTGATGCTCTGGAAAACAACGGTTCCCTTTGTCTCATCGGCGTCCACATAACTGATGCCGCACTTCAGACCCAGCGCATCCAGACTGGCCTTTGCGTCATCCACATCTTTACCAACCAATTCCGGCACCGGGATCAGCGTGATGTCCGGACCGGAGGATACGACCAATGTCACAGTCTGCCCGGCGGTTAAGGGGGACTTATCTGCCGGATCTGTCCGGATGACGGCACCTTTTTGAATCACATCGCTGCTCTCCTCCACCGTGACTACCTGGAGGTTCAATCCTAAATTGGTCAGAATGGTTCTGGCATTTTGCTCTGTATAATTGACCAAATCCCGCATGGTGTCTGTGGACGGACCAGAAGAGACTGTCAGCGTGATGGTTGCACCGCTTTTCACCATACGGCCGCCCTTGGGATCCTGGCTGATCACTTTTCCCATTTCGACTGTCTCGCTGGGGGCCCACTCCCCAATCTGAATCAGGAAATTGGGGTAATCATTGTGGTCAATATCCTCGACGTACTTGCCGACAAAATCCGGCGCCGCCACTTCTGCGGTTTCCGCAAAGAAATCGGCAAAGAAAAACGAATACAGGAAATATCCAATGAACAGCAATGCCAGCGCAATACAGATGATCCCGGCAACCAGAGCAACGGAATTGGAGCGGCTCTTTCGGGGCTCTGGCTTATGCGATGCCGAGGGCGCCGTCCTGCCGCGAACATTGCGCTCTGCGGCGGTTCTTTGACTGGCTGTGCGATCCACAACATGAGGAGTCGGTCCGCCGGAAGCGGAAAAATTGACATTGGGGTTCCGGCGAAATTCATCCAAGTCACAGAGCATTTCCGTTGCGGAGCTGTAGCGATCGTCAGGATCTGCAGCCATGGCATGCATGGTAATCTGCTCCAAGCCAAT
>CAMBCW010000255.1 GCA_945864925.1 uncultured Clostridia bacterium | reverse complement strand
GGATTGCCGCGCCAGTGTGCGCACTGGCTCGCAATGACAGCGTTTTTTGAACACTTGCATGATATTTGCTGTTGCTTACTTAACCGGATAGTCATAATTTTTCTTTATTATACAATAGCTTCCTGGGATTCTCAATCAGTTTTTTGCGAAAGAACGAAAAACAGTCAGGTCTTGGCGAACGGAGAATTCTGTGATATACTGTTAGAAAAACGCGAAGGAGCACCTTATGAGTAAAAAACCGCGCGGCAGCCGCGCTTTGACCATTGTTTTTGCCCTGCTTGGCGCTGTGCTGATCATTGCCATACTATGGGGAATTGTAACCGGAATTGCGAAGCTGATGCATTATGGAGAACATGCAACCATTCAGCAGGAACCGGAGCCGGAGACCCAGGAGGAAGCGCCCGCGGAAGAGCCCCAGCCTGAAGAGGCACTGCCCAAGAACACGTTTAATACAGACGGCTTCTACGAGCTGGACGGAATTCGCTATTACCATGGCGGCGACCTGGTGGGCGTGGCAGGCGTGGATGTTTCAGCCTATCAGACCAGCGTGGACTGGAGCGCGGTCAAGGAGGCCGGCATTGACTTTGCCATGGTCCGGGTTGGCTATCGGGGCTATTCGTCGGGAGAACTGGACGAGGACGACTACTTCCTGTCCCATTTGGAGGGCGCCATAGAGGCGGGGCTCCATGTGGGCGTCTACTTTTTCTCCCAGGCTCTGACGCCGGACGAGGCCAGGGAAGAGGCGCAGTACGTCCTGGACAAGATTGAGGGCTATGCGCTGCAGTACCCGGTTGTGTTCGACTGGGAGGAAATGCATGTCCCGGCCAGGACGGATGAGATGAATATGCTGATGCTGACTTCCTGCGCGCAGGCCTTCTGTGAAACTGTGGAGGCCGCCGGCTACCGGGCAGGCGTATACTTCAACCAGGCCTATGGATACGGCCAGCTGAATCTGGTCAGTCTGAAGGACTATGTGTTCTGGCTGGCCGAATACGCCGATACGCCGGCTTTTGCCTATGATTTCCAGATTTGGCAGTATACAAACGAGGGCCAGGTTCCCGGTATCGAAGGCCCTGTGGATCTGAATATCGCTTTCCACCGCAAGGACCAGCAGCCGTAAAAGGCGGTTTGCTTCCATAAAAACAGCGGGACATGAACATTTTGCCCATGTCCCGCTGTTTCTTTGTCTATTTCCCGATCAGGGTTTCCTTGACCCGCTGCCAGAGGCTCTTTTTGATTTCCGCAGGGACGCTGCCCTCAATGGCGTCTGCCATGAGCTGCTGCTGACAGTCCAGAGGGGCGCCGTCTTCCGAAACATGGATGTAGGTTCCGTCCGGCATCAACTGACGGGCGCGGATATTGTCCCGCAGACAGACGTCCAGAATATGGTGGATTTTATCCCGGACTTGGGGATTGTAGATGGGACAGGCGACCTCCACCCGGCGTTCCGTATTGCGGGTCATGAAGTCCGCCGAGGCGATGTACATGTTCTCTTCGCTGCCGGTGCCGAAGCAGTAGATGCGGGAGTGCTCCAGGTAACGGCCCACGATGCTGATAATCCGGAGGTTCTCCGTCTCACCGGGGACCCCTGGGAGGATGCAGCAGATTCCGCGGACGATCATGGTAATCTGCACGCCGGCGCAGGAGGCGTCGCGGAGCTTCTTCATCAGGTCCAGGTCTGTGACGGAATTGAGCTTCAGCACAATGCGGCCGTTGGGGCCTTTTTTGATCTCCTGCTCGATCAGCTCCAGCAAAGTCGCCTTCAAGGATACCGGCGCCACCAGCAGATGATCATAGGTGCCGTTCAAATTGCCGATCATCATATTTTTGAAGAACTCGTTGGCATCGCGGCCAATGGCCTGGTCCGCAGTCAGCAGAGAGAGGTCCGTATAGCAAGCGGCAGTTTTCTCATTGTAGTTGCCGGTGCCGATCTGCGTCAGATAGCGGATGGCCCCGTGGTCCCGCCGGGTGATCAGGCAAATTTTGGAGTGCACCTTATAATCCTGGAACCCATAGAGGATGGTACAGCCGGCTTCCTCCAGGCGCTCGGACCAGTCAATGTTGTTCTGCTCGTCGAACCGGGCCCGCAATTCGATGAGGACGGTCACGTCCTTGCCATTCTCCGCGGCAGCACAGAGATAGTCCACCAGCTTTGCCTTGCTGGCCAGACGGTAAATGGTAATTTTGATGGAGATCACGGTGGGGTCGTTGGCCGCCTCCTTCAGCATCTGCAGGAAGGGGTTCATGCTCTCGTAGGGATAGGACAGCAGGAGATCCTCATGCTGCACCAACCGGAGCATTTTTTCCTGGGGCAGGATGCAGCCGGGGACCTGCGGCGTGAAGGGGGGATAGGAGAGGATGCTGCGCCGGGCTTCCGACAGTTTGCCCGCCAGCTCATAGGCGAATTTCAGCTTCATAGGTGCGCGGCTGATGTAGATCTGATGGTGCTCCAGCTGCATTTTCGCGCACAGATACTGCTCCAGCTCCAGGGAAATGACGCTGGACAGCTCCAAACGGACCGGAGCAAGGCGCTTGCGCTTTCCCAACACTTTCTGCATCTTTTCCCGGAAGTCCCCGTACAGGTCCGAGGCGTCGTCCTCCGTGGTAATATCGGCGTTGCGGGTCAGGCAGAGCTGCACCCGTTCCATGCAGGTATAGCCGGGGAACAGCTGCTCCAGGTATTCCAGAACGATATCCCCGATGCTGTCTCTTATACACATCTCCGAGCCCACGAGACGTAGAGGAATCT
>CAMBCW010000254.1 GCA_945864925.1 uncultured Clostridia bacterium | reverse complement strand
CTTTCTGAAAACCACGGAGATTTTTCATGACATTCCGCTGGAACTCCTGACGGAAGCCGCAGGCCGCTGCCGGCTGATCCATCCCCGGCGCGGAACCGTTCTGTACCACAAGGATGACCCCGCCAACTCCATGTATTTTCTCAAGCAGGGCTATGTGATGGAGTCGGTCTATTACGGCGACAGTGTGGATATCATCACCAAAATCAAATGTCCCGGCGATTATTTCGGGGAAACCGCCGTCATGACGGGAATGGCCTACCTCAACACGGCCCTGGTCACGGAGGATTCCACCCTGGTGGTCATGCCCAAGCACGTGTTCTTGCGCCTGGCCCATGACTATTACAGCGTCTGCCAGGTGGTCATCCGGGAGCTGGCGGAGCGCCTGGCCAACAGCGCGCAGAATCACGTCAACGCCATGTATCTCGATGCCCCGGGCCGTCTGGCCTTTACGCTGCTGAATCTCACCACCGGCGACGGGGGCAGTCACCGTCCGGAGGTCCGTGTCACCCAGAGCGCCCTGGCGGCGTCCTCCGGCATGGCCCGGCAGACGGCTGCCAAAATCCTGGGAGAATGGCGCAAGGCAGGCTGGATCTCCACGGACCGGGGGAAGCTCCTGGTTCTGGACATTGATCCGCTTTTGGAGATTATTACCAACAGCGAAATGCACTGCTGATATTTTTTCGGCGTTGTGTCAGAAAGCTGACAGACATATGGCTCCATCTTGTGTAAACTAAGGCACAGGATGGAGCTTTTCCATCCCTTGCAGGGAAATCCAACCTCATATTTGACACGGCCATGACAAGTACAGCGCGGATTTCCCTGCAGGATCACAACAAAGGAGCGAATTCCATGCTGCAGGAAGAATTCAAAGAATTGACCGGCCTGGCAAAAGCCCCCGTCTATTGGGACCGCCGGTATACAAAAAATCTGGACAAGCTGTCCAAACCCGTCTATACCGTCGCCCTGGAAACAGACGTGGAGATCGTCATGCGCGACGGCGTGAAGCTCTACTGCGACGTCTATCATCCCGCGGAAATCGAAAAAGCCCCGGCCCTGATTGCCTGGTCCGCCTACGGCAAGGAGATGCAGGCCATGCGCCACGGCTCCCTGCCCGGCCGGTCCAACTATTTTGACCACAGCCTGGAGGCCGGCGACATGGACTTCTACGTCCAGCGCGGCTACACCTTTATCATCCCCAACCCCCGCGGCATCGGCAAGAGCGAGGGAGAATTCTATGGCATTTACAATCCCCAGGAGCAGCTGGATGTCTACGACACCATCGAGTGGGCCGGTACCCAGTGCCCCTGGTGCAACGGCAAGGTAGCGCTCCATGGCTACAGCTATTTCGGCATCATCCAGCCCCTGGTGGCCGCTCTGCAGCCGCCGCACCTGTGCTGCATCATGCCCCTGAGCTATACCGACGACTACTACCAGCACGGCCATTACGGCGGCGTGGCCAATACCTACATGAACATGTACTGGGAGCTGTGCCCCGCCAACAATCCTGCCTCCTGGACGCTCCACGAAGAGGGCGAGGAGGCCACAAAGGCGCGCATTGCCGAGGTGCAGCAGGATCCGGACATCGCCATCAACACCTTCTTCAGCAAGATGTTCAACGTCTGGCCGCCCAAATATCATACCTTCTACCTGGACTATTTGCTCCACCCCAACGAGGACAAGTTCTGGAGGGACCGGTCCATGAAGTACAAGTATGACCAGCTGACGGTCCCGACCTACTTCAAGTGCGGCTGGGCGCCCACGGGCCGCTGGAGCGCGCCGGTGTTCAACGCCATGAACTCCAAGGAGACCAAGTGCTACAAGCGCTGCGGCGTCATGGAGGGATACAACGGCATGGAGCTGCCCTACCGGTTTATGGATGAGGAGTGCCTGCGGTGGTATGACCACTGGCTCAAGGGTATCGATACCGGCATCACCGAGGAGCCGCCCATGAAGATGAACATCATCGGCCGCGGCTACTGCTACGAAACCGAATATCCCCTGGCCCGCACCGACTGGAAGAAGCTGTATCTGCACACCTTCCACCAGCTGCGTTGGGAGCCTGCCGTCGAGGGCAATCTGCCCCCCGACAGCTTTACCCACCGCCCGCCCCATATTACCACGGAGGTGGAAACTCTGTGCTACCGCTCAGAGCGCCTGAGCCGCCCCACCCAGTTCACCGGACCCATTGAGCTGCATCTGTTCCTGTCCGTGGACGCACCCGACGCCAATCTCATCGTGAAGCTCTGGCAGATCACCGCCGGCGGCACCCGGTTCCCTGTCTGCCGCACCGGTATGCTCAAGTGCAGCTATCCGCTGGACAAGGAAAAGAGCGAAATCGGCCGGCCTGTCCACGACTATTCCCACCGCGAGCCCATCACCCCCGGTGAGATCCGGGAGTATGTGGTGGAAATCAACCCCATCGGCATGGTCTTCGCACCCGGCAGCGCCATCGAGCTGGAGATCAAGGCCATGGACAACTTCCCCTATCAGGAGCACGCCTGGGAGGGCAAGATGAGCCACCTGGGCCCCATTCCCAGCTGCAATACGGTCAACTACAAGATCTACCGCGACAAGGATCATCCCTCCTATGTCCTGATGCCCTATATCCCCTTCACCCCTGCGGAAAACTGGCTGCAGCCCATCTGCGAGGACGATATCGTCATCGGCGGCAGCGGTAAAGGCGCGACCCATTAAGTGACGATAAGGGACCAACAGCGGCGTGCGGCGGCATCCCTGCCGCCCCCCGCCGG
>CAMBCW010000253.1 GCA_945864925.1 uncultured Clostridia bacterium | reverse complement strand
CTGTCCCTGCCAGGAACGGTGGGCTTGTCTATTGGGCATTGTCTGAGAAACAATTTGCTCAGTACAACGCCTTGGTTGCCGAAGAAAACGAGGATAGCGCGGCGGATGACGTGTGACCGTTATGGGCGCTGCGCTTTGAAGCGCTGGATATATGGCAAGAATTGCCGGTAGACCGCCTGCTCCAGCGGGGAGGTCAAAAATTTTCCCCGCTGGTACAGGAGCTCCATCCGCTTGGCGCGGAATACTGCCGCCTGGTGGCTGATCTGGCACAGGTCAGCGATCTCCTCCGGTGTGTGCGCATCCAGCGCCCACAGCACACACGCCGGAGCCAGGAGCCGGCTGGCGAATACATTGGCATCATGCTCAATCGGGTTGTCACCCTCGGCCGGCTCCCGGTTGACCAGGTCAAATTTCCCGGCATGACCGAGCAAAATGTGCCCTAGCTCATGGGCAGCCGTAAACCGCTGCCTGGCTCTGGACCGGCCCCGCGCCACATAGATCCTCGGCCGCCCGGCAGCGACCAAGCAGTACCCATCGCTTTCCCCCTCCGGCGCATCAAAGTACAGCACCTTGATGCCCATCTGCGTGCAGATCCGCCCAACCATTACGGGCAGCTCCGTAACGCCCTCGGACAATAAGATTTCCCAGGCAAGATTTCTGGATTTTTTGTAATTCATGTAGTCCATACAATACACCTCCAACGGTATATTGTATGCGATTATGGAGGATTATGCATAAACGTGTCTAAATCCATAACCGACCAGGATTGACCTGGTGGAATAAAAAGAGAAAAGAGGAATTTACTATGGCACTTATCACTTGTCCGGAATGTCAACAGCAGATATCAGATCAAGCTACGGTTTGCCCAAAGTGTGGTTTTCCATTGACAGCAGGCGTGTCTAGCGCACCATCTGATAGTCAGAACGACGAAGTTTTGGATGTTTGTAAAGGGGAACCAAACGAAACAGCGAGGGGCACATACTCCACCCCTGATAGAGGTCGCAAGAAGAAATACATCTTGTTTGCAGGGATCGCGATTGTTTGCATTGCGTTAATTGCTACAATAGCAATCCTTGCAAACAATCACGCGAAAGCACTCGCAGCAGAGGAGTCCCGCGCAGCAGAGGAAGCTCGTATCGCAGAAGAGTCCCGCGCAGCAGAGGAAGCTCGGAACGAATACATCGAAAATCTGAATCTGTTTTTAATCGAGACAATTACCGGAGGCGCGAAGGCAGAGACTGTATGTAACTTAACAAAGCAGGTATGGCACGACACAATTTTTGAGGAATATAATTCCGATACAGTTGAATACACCAAGACAAATGGAGTATTCAACGATGATTTTAATACGTCGCTCCAGCGATTGTATGCGTCAGATGAAATAACTGAATATGTAGACGCCATCAAAGAAAATCAGGCCGATGTTGATGCACTTTATAAAAAACTCCTGAATCCAGATGATGAATTTGAGAAGTGCTTCGAGGAGGTAGAGGCTATTTACAGCATATATTACAAGTTCACAAACCTTGCAATTTCTCCGGCCGGAAGCCTGCAAACATACTCAGAGAATTTTAACAATTACGATAATGACTTCATGGAGCACTACAATAAGCTTAACTTGCTGATACCTGAAGAATAGGCAATCTGAAAAGCTACTACAAGCACGGAATATCCATCAATATAAAAATGCCGCTCTGGTACTGGAATACCAGAGCGGCTCGTAGAAAACCGCCAAGTGTCACCGAGGGGGCAGTCTACCTATTTATGGTATCATATTGCGCCCGGAAAGGCAAGGGAAAATATGGAACATTTACCAGACGGGAATCGGGCCGTCATCTATGCCCGTTTTTCATCGGACAAGCAGACGGAGGCCAGCATTGCCGCCCAGGAACGGGCCTGCCGGGATTATGCAGCCATCCATGGGCTGTGCGTCAAGGCTGTCTATGCCGATGAGGCCATCAGCGGCAAAGGCTCCAAGACCCAGCTGCGGCAGCAGTACCAGAAAATGCTGCGGGATGCCCAGCGGGGGGACTTTGACGTGATCCTGATCCACCAGTACGACCGGATCGCCCGGAGCCTGGGGGAGCACGTCAACTTGGAGATCAAGCTTAACAGCTGGGGCATCCGCCTCATCGCCGCCGCACAGGACTTTGGCACCGGCAAGGAGGCCAAGATCATGCGGGCCCTCATGTGGTCCATGTCCGAGTACTACATCGACAACCTGGCCGAGGAGTCCCGCAAGGGCCTGAAGGAGACCGCCCTGAAGGGCCTCCACACCGGCGGCTGCGCCCCATTTGGCTACGATGTAGTCAACCAGCAGTATGTGGTCAACGAGCTGGAGGCCGGCTATGTGCGCCGGATCTTCGACGCGGCCCAGAACTGCATTGGGTTCCGCGAATTGATTGAGGAAATGGCCCGGTGCGGCATCACCGGCAAGCGCGGTAAGCACATCCGATACCCGCAAATCTATGAGATGCTGCGGAACCGGAAGTACACCGGCGAGTACCGCTATAGCCCAGTGGAGGAGAAAGACCGGGACGCCCGGCGAGACAAGCCAAATGCGATTAAAATAGAAAATGCCCTGCCGGTGATCATCGACAAGGCACAATTCGAGGAGGTGCAGAAGATAATGGCAGCTAGAAAGCAAACAGGGAGAAGCGCAGACTACATGTGCAGCGGCCTGGTATATTGCAAATGCGGCGCCAAGATGCACGGCATCACCAGCCACCGGAAGGGCCACGAGTACCGGTATTATACCT
>CAMBCW010000252.1 GCA_945864925.1 uncultured Clostridia bacterium | reverse complement strand
GATTTCCTGGGTCTGGGCCCGGGTTTCCGCCATGACAAAGATATTTTCACTTTCCAGGGTCTCCCGGGCCGGGAGACCGTTGGGGATTTTAATGGGCATTTTTTATTCTCCTAAATCTGATCCAGGGCCTGTTGCAGGTCGGCAATGATATCGTCCACGTTTTCGATGCCCACAGAGAAGCGGACAAACTCAGGGCCGACACCAGCGGCCTCCAGCTGCTGATCAGTCAGCTGCCGGTGGGTGGTGCTGGCAGGATGGAGGACACTGGTGCGGGCATCGGCCACATGGACCACGATTTTCGCCAGCTTCAGGCTGTTCATCAGCTTCATGGCCGCATCCCGGCCGCCCTTCACGCCGAAGGACACCACGCCGGAGGCACCCAGGGGCAGATAGGCTTTTGCCAGCTCATAATAGGCATTGCCCTCCAGCAACGGATAGTTGACCCACAGCACCTTCTCTTGGGTTTTCAGGAACCGGGCCACAGCCAGGGCGTTTTCACTGTGTCGCTGCACCCGCAGGGCCATGGATTCCAGGCCCAGATTCAGCAGATAGGCCCCCATGGGCATGGGCGTGCAGCCAAAGTCCCGCAGCAGCTGCACCCGGGCCTTGGTGATATAGGCGGCGGGGCCGAACTGCTTGGTATAGACCACGCCGTGGTAGCTCTCGTCCGCCTCGGTCAGCTCGGGATACTTGCCGGAGGCGGCCCAGTCAAAGCTGCCGCCGTCCACAATGCAGCCGCCCAGAACGTTGGCATGGCCGTCCATATATTTGCTGGTGGAATGGGTGACGATGTCCGCACCGTACGCCAGGGGCCGGAAGAGATAGGGGGTGGCAAAGGTATTGTCCACAATCAGGGGGACGCCGTGTTTGTGGGCCAGGGCCGCGAAGCGGCGGATATCGAACACCGTCAGAGCCGGATTGGTGATGGTTTCGCCGAACACCAGACGGGTATTCTCATCAAAAAGGGCCTCGAACTCCGCATCGCTCATGCGATCGTTGGCGTAGCGCACCTCGATGCCCATGCGGGCCATGGTCACGGAGAACAGGTTGATGGAGCCGCCGTAGATATTGTCCATGGCGATAAAGTTCTGCCCGGCCGCACAGATATTGAACACCGCCAGGAAATTGGCCGCCTGACCGGAGGAGGTCAGCATGGCGCCCACGCCGCCTTCCAGGTCCGCCAGCTTGGTCTCCACGGCCTCCAGGGTGGGGTTGGAGATGCGGGTATACATATGGCCGCTCTCCTCCAGGTCAAAGAGCTTGCCCAAGGCGGCCGCGTCGTCATACTGGTAGGTCGTGCTCTGATAAATGGGCAGGGTCCGGGGCTCGCCGTTCTTTGGCGTATAGCCGGACTGGATGCATTTTGTTTCAAACTGATACATGTGGGGTCTCCTTCTTATGAAAAGGGCCTGCCGCAAAAGCGCAGTTTGCACAAAAGATAATCGCACCAAGGCTCCCCTGCGCAAGGGGAGCTGTCACGCAAAGCGTGACTGAGGGGTCGGTGCTGGCACTGACTGCCTGCACACAACCCCTCCGGCCCTTCGGGCCACCTCCCCTTACACAGGGGAGGCTTCCGGTGCAACCTGTGTTTGTGCAAAATTGCAATTTGCGACAGACTCTTTGATTCTCGGGGATTATTCTTCCTCGGCCTTCTTGGCCTCTTCGATGATCTTGGCCTGGTTCATCTGGGGAACTTCCTCATAGCGGACGAACTTCATGCTGTAGGAGCCTCTGCCCTGGGTCATGGAACGCAGGTCGATGGCATAGGAGGACATTTCGCCCATGGGGACTTCCGCCTCCACCACCTGCAGGCCGTCGCCCACAGGGTTCATGCCCATGACACGGCCGCGGCGCTTGTTCAGATCGCCGATGATATCGCCCATGTTGCTGTCGGGAATGGTGACCTTCAGCTCGGCAATGGGCTCCAGCAGGGTGGGTGCGGCGGTGGGGATACCTTCCTTATAAGCCACAGCGGCAGCGGTCTGGAACGCCATATCAGAGGAGTCCACGGGATGGTAGGAGCCGAAGTACAGGGTGGCCTTCAGGAACACCAGGGGATATCCGGCCAGGACGCCCTTGGAGATGCAGTTGCGCAGGCCCTTTTCCACGGAGGGGATGAAGTTCTTGGGCACGCAGCCGCCGACGGTCTCATCGGCGAAGATCATATCCTCAGTCTCGGTCTGGGGCTCGAAGCGGATGTACACGTCGCCGAACTGGCCGTGGCCGCCGGACTGCTTCTTGTGACGGCCGTGGATCTCGACCTTCTTCTTGATGGTCTCGCGGTAAGCGATCTTGGCGGGCTTCAGGACAGCCTCGACCTTGTACTTGCTCTGGAGCTTGGCCATGAGGACGGACAGCTGCATATCGCCGACACCGGCAATGATGAGTTCCTTGGTCTCGGGGTCGTTGCCGTAGGTGAAGGACTCGTCTTCTTCCTTCAGCTTGACGAGGCCGTTGGCGATCTTGTCTTCGGTGCCCTTGACCTTGGCGTAGACGGCCATCTTGTACATGGGCTCGTCATAGGTCATGCCCTTGATGCGGACGGTCTTGCCCGCGAGGCCCAGGGTGTCGCCGGTCTTGACGGAGGCGAGCTTCGTGAAGACGCCGATGTCGCCGCAGCAGACCTTGGCGGTCTTGGCGTTGTCCTTGCCCTTCGGGAAGAACATGTTGCCGAGCTTTTCGGAATCGCCGGTGCGGGCGTTGACGACGGTGAGGGTGTCTTCCATGTCGCCGGAGATGACCTTGAAGTAGGAGTTCTTGCCGTAC
>CAMBCW010000251.1 GCA_945864925.1 uncultured Clostridia bacterium | reverse complement strand
AGATTCCTCTACGTCTCGTGGGCTCGGAGATGTGTATAAGAGACAGGAGGTCAACCATTATGACCAATTACCGTGAGATCCTCAGGCTGCATAGCCTTGGGCTCAACAAAACCGAGATTGCGGCCAGTTTACACTGTGCCCGCAACACCGTGGCCGCAACGCTGCAGCGTGCAGGCAACTGCGGCTTGCAGTGGCCGCTGCCGGATGAAATGTCCGACAGGCAGCTGGCAGATCTGCTGTTTCCCAGCGCTCCAGGCAAGCCGGTATACAAGATGCCGGATTACGCCTATGTGTACAAGGAAATGCAGAAAAGCGGTGTGACGTTGAATCTGCTGTGGCTGGAATACTGCGACCAGTGCAAAGCGTCCGGCGAAATTCCGTACCAGTCCACGCAATTCAACAAGTATTATAGCGACTATCTCAACAAGACCAATGCCACGATGCATCTGAACCACAAGCCCGGAGAGATCATGCAGGTGGACTGGGCGGGTGATACTGCTTCCGTCATTGACACAGATACCGGCGAAGTCATCCCGGCTTATGTGTTCGTTGCGACCCTGCCTTACAGTGGCTACAGTTATGTAGAGGCCTTCTTCTCCATGAACCAGGAGTGCTGGACTGCAGCCCATGTCAACGCCTACCGGTATTTTGGCGGCGTCACGCGGATGATTCAATGTGACAACCTGAAAACCGGTGTGGAAAAGCACGGAAAAGATGAGGTGGTTCTGAACAAATCCTACCAGGAGCTGGCTGAGCATTATGCCACTGCCATTGTCCCTGCCAGAGTCAGAGCACCAAAGGATAAAGCGGCTGTGGAAGGAACCGTAGGGATCATCTCCACCTTCATCCTTGCAGCTCTGCGGAATCGGCAGTTCCTGTCCTTGCCGGAGCTGAATGAAGCAATTTGGGAGCGCCTTGAAGCGTTCAACAACAAGCCCTTCCAAAAGAAAAACGGCAGCAGAGCCAGTCTCTTTGCGGAGGAAAAGCCGTTTCTGCGGCCTTTGCCGCCCTATCCATTCGAGCTTGCCACCTGGAAAAAGGCAACCGTTGGCCCCAACTACCATATTTCCGTGGAACGGATGAACTACTCGGTTCCCTTTGAGTATATCCGCCAGAAGGTGGATGTGCGTTTGACCAGAGCCACCGTGGAGGTATTCTATAATGGAAGCCGGATTTGTTCCCATCCCAGGCTGTACGGCAAATTCAACCAGTACAGCACCATTCAGGAGCACATGCCGCCTGACCACCAGAAATATGTGCAGTGGAACGGGGAAAGGTTTATCCGCTGGGCCGGAAAGATTGGCAGCAGCACGGAATGTGCTGTCCGTGCCATTCTGAGTAGTTACAAGGTGGAGCAGCAGGGGTATAAATCCTGTTTGGGACTGCTGAAGCTGGGTGACAAATATTCTCCACAGCGCCTGGAAGGTGCCTGCAAGCGGGCATTGGAATATACGCCAAGACCCTCTCTGAAAACTATCCAGGGCATTCTTGCCTCCGGGCAGGACAAACTCCCCACGGAGCCGGAGCCCACGTCTTCCTCCCAATACGGTTTCACCCGTGGTGCTGACTATTATGACAGGGGGAAGAAGGAATGCTGACAGAAACAACGATTACAAAGCTGCGGGAAATGCGCCTGAGCGTCATGGCGAGTGCCTTGAAAGACCAGATGTCAGCCCCTCAATTCCGGAGCATGGCCTTTGAGGACAGGCTGGGGCTGTTGGTGGATGCGGATTGGAGTGCCCGCAAAAATAGCCATCTGCAAAAACTGATCCGCCAGGCCGCCTTCTCCGACCCCGGCGCCTGTCTGGAAAATGTGGAATATCTTCCAGACAGAAATCTGAAGCGGGAGGAATTGCTGCGGTTTGGCACCTGCAATTACATTCAGGAGCGCCACAACATCATCCTGCTGGGAGCGACAGGGAGCGGCAAGACCTATCTGGCATGTGCGCTGGGAATGGCGGCAGTCCGACAGTTCCTGACAGTCAAGTACATCCGTCTGCCGGATCTGCTGGTGGAGTTTCACATTGCCAGAGGCGACGGAAGCATCCGAAAGCTTCTGACCCAATACAAGAAGTACTCGCTCCTGATTATTGATGAATGGCTTCTCTACCCCTTGAAGGAAACGGAAGCCAGAGATCTTCTGGAGATTATGGAGGCCAGGTACAAGAGGGCTTCTACGATCCTGTGTTCCCAGTTTGACATTCCGGGCTGGGCAGAGAAGGTCTCCTATCCGATTCTGGCAGACGCAATCTGTGACCGCATTGTCCATGACGCCTACACCATTGTCATTGGCGGCAAGGAGTCCATGCGGAAACGGAAGGGCTTACAGGAAACCTGATGTAAGAGCCTGCGGCTCACCGGGCTCTGCCCGGACCCGAGGTTTTACGCATTCCGGTTTTCCAGGAGAGTGATTGGGATGGTGCAACAAAAAAGAGAGCGATGCTGACGACATCACTCTCCTGCCAAACCCCATATATGGCGCTCATGTCGCTCCTCAGCGTTGCACTATCCTCCGATATGGCTAAAAGCAAATTTATGATACCAAGTACAGCATAGTCTGTCAATATTCAATCCGAGCGGTGGCACTGCTCAATCCGGGCGGTGCCATTGCTCAATTTCAGCGGAACGACTGCTCAATTTCGCCGGTCGAGGTGATCTGGCGAGGCGGCGTACGCACGCACTTGGGGCAGCGAGGAATCAGCTCAGAAGGGATACGCATTTCCGCTTGCTCCGCAATCATTCGTCGGACAGTAGCCTCGTTATCATAAGTGGCCTGATGGCACGGCTCGCTGCACTGCCAGAGGC
>CAMBCW010000250.1 GCA_945864925.1 uncultured Clostridia bacterium | reverse complement strand
CCAGTATTTGCAGCTGGCCAAGGGCAAGCCCGGCGACGAGGCCACGGAGTATTTCCGCCAAAAACTGCAACAGGCCCGGTGGGTCCTGCAATGCGTCCAGCGGCGGCAGGGGACCTTACAGCGCTGTTTGGAGGCCATGGTCCAGGCCCAGGCCGATTACTTTTGGGGGCGGGCCGACGCCCTCCGGCCCCTCCTGCGGCGGGACCTGGCGGACCAGCTGGAGGTCCACCCCTCGACGGTCACCCGTGCCCTGGCCCACAAGTATCTCCAGTGCCGCCAGGGTCTGTTTCCCACGGGCTATTTCTTCGGCCGAGCCACGGGCGCGGGGGAGGTCTCGGCCCAGCAGGCGAAGGCGGCGCTCCTGCGCCGGATCCGAGCGGAAGACCCGAAAAAGCCCCTCAGCGACCAGGCCCTGACCGAGGCCCTGGCGGGGGAGGGGATGCCTCTGGCCCGGCGCACTGTGGCCAAATACCGCAAGGCTTTGGGCCTGCCCCCGGCCTACCGGCGGAAGCGCTGAGAAAAAATTCCCTATTTCCCCTTGAAATGATAGGAAAATATACAAACCTGCATAGAATTGCCGAATCTGCCTTGACAGTTGGGAGGGAGGGGCCTATAATTAACCCTCGATTATAGCCCAATCAGGAGCGGCTTACCGCCGTCCTCCATTGCCTTGTTGTTCCTTACAATAAGGTAGGGCAGATTTAGTTTGCCGCTGTGGAACCTGGTCAGAGAGCCTACTGCAGGGCAAAGGAGGCGTTTCGGTGGGAAAATTTATTCTCAAACGGCTGGGACAGATGGTCCTGGTCTTGCTTGCGGTCTCGGTCATTATTTTTGCCCTGGTCCGCATCACGCCCTCGGACCCTGTGGCTTCCATGACCCAGGGCAAGAGCGTCAGTGAAGAGACGAAACAGGAGCTTCGGGAGCATTATCACCTGGATAAATCCGCCCCGGAGCAATACATCATCTGGGTCACTGGCATTTTCAAGGGCGATCTGGGCGAGAGCTACCAGTATAAACAGAGCGTTGGCTTCCTGATCGGGGAGCGCATCGGCACCACCATGACCCTGGTGCTGCTCAGCGGCGTGCTGGCCATTCTCATCGCCATCCCCGTGGGCGTCATCAGCGCGGTAAAGATGAATACCTGGATCGATAAGCTATTGTCGGTCATCACGCTGATCTTCGTGGCTTCCCCCGTCTTTTTGACGGCCCTGGTCCTGATGCTGGTCTTTGCCTTGAAACTGCGATGGTTCCCCGCCATCTACCAGGGCAACGGCCTGAAAGAAATGATCCTGCCCGCCATCGCCCTGGCAATGAACATGGTGGCCCTCACCAGCCGCATCACCCGGACGAGTATGATCGAGCAGCTCAACGCCGATTACATCCGCACGGCCACTGCCAAGGGCATCCCCCGCCGGCGGGTCATCATCACCTATGCGCTGAAAAACGCCATGATCCCCATCATCACCGTCACCTCCATCCAGGTCGGTTCCATGCTGGTGGGTGCTGTGCTGGTGGAGAGCGTGTTCGCCATGGGCGGCCTGGGCGACCTGCTCATCAAGGGCATCAAGGCCGCTGATTACCCCGTGGTGCAGGGTGTGACCTTGCTCATGGTGTTCGTGTTCCTATGTATCAATCTGGTGGTGGACATCCTCTATGCTGTCCTGGACCCCAGAATTCGTATGAAATAAGGAGGGCAAAGTATGTTCAGTGCATTCATTGGGCACGGCCCTCTGTACAAGTCCAAGCGCAAGAACGTGGGCAAACTCTTCACCCCGGTGGTCACGGTGGCCTTTGTGCTGCTGGTGGCGATCTTGCTGGTGTGTATCCTGGCTCCCGTTGTTGCGCCCTATGACCCCAACGCCCAGGACCTGACCCAGGTCCTGGCCAAGCCCTCGGCGGCCCACTGGCTGGGCTGCGACCAGACGGGCCGTGACATCTTTTCCCGTATTATTTACGGCGGACGGACGGCGCTGGTCAGCGCCGTGATGGTCGTGGTCATCTCCGTCATCATCGGCATCCCCCTGGGCCTCATTTCCGGCTACAAGGGCGGGCTGGCCGACACCATCATCATGCGGTGCTGCGATATCCTGCTGTCCTTCCCGTCTTTGCTGCTGGCCTTCGTGCTGGTGGCCGGTCTGGGGCGGAATACGTTCAACGCTGTGCTGGCCTTGGGCATTGTCTATGTCCCCATGCTCACGCGCCTGACCCGGTCGCTGACCTTGGTGGAGAAAAACAAGGTCTATGTCTCGGCCTGTGTGTCCCTGGGCTATTCTGACACCCGCATTCTCTACCGGCATATCCTGCCCAACTGCATCTCGACGATCCTGGTGCAGCTGACCCTGGACGTGGCCTACGCCATTCTGGACCTGGCCTCCCTGTCCTTCCTGGGTCTGGGCACCCTGCCCCCCCAGGCCGACTGGGGCGCCATGCTGGACGAGGGCCGCTCCGTGCTGCTCATGAGCCCGGTGCAGTCCCTCTCCGCCGGTATCGTCATTGTCATCGTGGTCGTCTCTTTGAATATCTTCAGTGACGGCCTGCACCAATATCTGGATCAGGCCCAGACGGCCCTGCCCAGCTTCCGCAAATATGAAAAGAAATTCTTGAAGAAGAAGGGGGGCGCGGCCGATGGCAAACCTGCTTGAGATCGAGAATCTGACCGTAGAGCTCATGTCCCACCGGGGCATCGTCTATGCCCTGTCCGGCGTGGACCTGGCCGTGCGGCCCGGCGAAATTCACGGCGTCGTGGGCGAGTCCGGCTGCGGCAAGTCCATGACGGCCAAGTCCATCCTGCGCTTACATAACCCCCAGCGCAGCCGGATGCGGGGAAGCCTCCGCTTCGAGG
>CAMBCW010000249.1 GCA_945864925.1 uncultured Clostridia bacterium | reverse complement strand
TGCGGCTGTGGCAATCCTGCCGGCGACGCTGCTGGTCAACGGCAAATGCCATATTGAAAACGTGCCGGATATCTCCGATGTGCGTCTGCTGCTGGAAATTCTCAGCGACATGGGCGCCCAGATCCGCCGGCTCAGCCGCAACGCCCTGGAGATTGACTGCACCCGGGCCAGGAACACCACGGCGCCCATCGATCTGGTGCGGCGCATCCGCGCCTCCTACTATCTGCTGGGCGCGCAGCTGGGCCGTTTCGGCCACGCCCGCAACGCCATGCCCGGCGGCTGCAACTTCGGCGTCCGGCCCATCGACCAGCATATCAAGGGCTTCGAGGCCCTGGGCGCCATGGTGGAGCAGAGCGGCGGCTACGTCACCTGCGACGCGCCGGAGGGCGGCCTCAAAGGCGGCCATGTCTATCTGGACATCGTCTCCGTGGGCGCCACCATGAATATCCTCCTGGCCGCGGCTCTGGCCGACGGCATGACCATCATCGAAAACTGCGCCAAGGAGCCACACATTGTGGACCTGGCCAACTTCCTCAACGCCATGGGCGCCCGGATCTCCGGCGCCGGCACCGACGTGATCAAGGTCCGCGGCGTCAAGCAGCTGCGGGGCGGCAGCTATTCCATCATCCCCGACCAGATCGAAGCCGGCACCTATATGGCCGCCGTGGCCGCCGCCGGCGGCAGCGTCACCATCCGGGGCGTCATCCCCAAGCACCTGGACTGCATCACCGCCAAGCTCCGGGAGATGGGCATGGTCATCCGGGAGGAGGACGACGCCGTCTATCTGGAGAAAACCCGCCGCCTGAAGCGGGCCAATGTGAAAACCATGCCCTATCCGGGCTTCCCCACGGACATGCAGCCCCAGATCGCCGTGTGCATGTCCACGGCCAACGGCACCAGCATTGTCACCGAGGGCATCTACGACAACCGCTTCCGCTACACCGCCGAGCTCAACCGCATGGGCGCCCACGTCCAGGTGGAGGGCAAGGCTGCCGTCATCGACGGCGTCCGGGAGCTCCACGGCTGCGAAGTCCGGGCCTGCGACCTGCGGGCCGGCGCCGCCATGGTCATCGCGGCCCTGTCGGCCAAGGGCGTCAGCATCATTGAGGACGCCCAGTATATTGAACGGGGCTATGAGGACATCATCGGCAAGCTCACGGCCCTGGGCGCCAGCATCCGCCGGTCGGAAGCCTTTGATTCCATCCCGGCCGTAGCCGGTGTCGGCTGAAACATTACACGCTGAGGCGGGTCGGCCGGCCCGCCTTTTCCGTGCTCCGGCCCGGACAGGCTGCGGCGCGGAGAATTCGAAGGGCGAAAACATTGCAAAAAATCCCTGGTTCTCCCTTGACAGGCCGGAAAAGCTGTGGTATTATTTTAAGGCTGATTGCATCAGTACGCCCCTGCGTGGGTTATGCGGGTGTAGTTCAATGGCAGAACCCCAGCCTTCCAAGCTGGTCGCGTGGGTTCGATTCCCATCACCCGCTCCATATGCGCCAGTAGCTCAGTTGGATAGAGCAACTGCCTTCTAAGCAGTAGGTCAGGGGTTCGAGTCCCTTCTGGCGTGCCAGGCCTTTCCGGAAGGCCCACATGTCCGGTGCAATGGCGCGAGAGATGAATATGGTGGGTGTGGCGCAGTTGGTTAGCGCGCCAGATTGTGGCTCTGGAGGCCGAGGGTTCGAATCCCTTCACCCACCCCATTCTTTTCTTCAAGCCTCGCCGCTGGCGGGGCTTAAAATCTCCGTGGCCTCCAACATTGGGATGTCGCCAAGTGGTAAGGCAACGGACTTTGACTCCGTCATGCGCAGGTTCGAATCCTGCCATCCCAGCCAAATAAACGACCCGCTAGCTCAGTCGGCAGAGCACCTGCCTTTTAAGCAGGGTGTCCGGAGTTCGAATCTCCGGCGGGTCACCAAACCCTTGAAAACACTACGTTTTCAAGGGTTTTTGCTATTTTCTGGATACTGTTTGGAGCACTTAATTTCCTACCAAAAATCAAGATAGGCAGGTGCTCTCACTTATGGCAAAACAACGCATCCAAAAGGTTCAGGTTTCCACAAAATTGGAGGAAGCATTTCCCCGGTTCGTGGCCTCTGCGACTGCTCGCGGCGTCAGTGATAAGACGATACAAACTTACCACGAGCACATTCACTGTATCGGCAAACACATCGACCTCTCTATGACTTTCCTTGATTTGGAGCGGGAGGATTTGGAGGAAATGATTGTGTCAATGCGGGCAAGCGGATTATCGCATAATTCCATCGCCAGTTATACAAGGGTGTTCCGCACCTTCCTCAAATGGTGTCGGGAACAGGGTTTGACAGATTTGAGTTTGCCAAATATCAAGGACAAAGAAACAGTCAAAGAAACATACACGGATGATGAATTGCGTCTCCTGCTCCAAAAGCCGAAGAAAAACTGTAAATTCTGCGAATACCGCAACTGGGTCATCATCAACTTTCTGCTGAATAGCGGTTGCCGGGCCTCTACTGTCCGCAATATCCGCATCAAGGACTTGGATTTCGAAGCAAGTCAGGTTGTTTTCCGTCATACCAAAAGCGGTAAAATTCAGGTTATTCCCCTTTGTAAAATTATGGTTGGTATCCTGCGGGAGTATTTGGTTATCCGGGGCGGCGAACCAACGGATTATCTGTTTCCAACAGAATACGGAGAAATGATGTCGCAGCACGCATTAAGTCAGGCCATCGCAAAATACAACATCAAGCGGGGCGTGGAGAAAACAAGCATCCATTTGTTTCGCCATACCTTTGCCCGCAAATATTTGGTAGATTGCGGGGGCGATGCCTTTGCCCTTCAAAAGTGAGACCATCCCAAACTTTGTGTAAACCTCCAATGTGGTGTAGAATAGAAGCA
>CAMBCW010000248.1 GCA_945864925.1 uncultured Clostridia bacterium | reverse complement strand
ACTATGTCTCTCTTTTTATTCCATTTTCAATTTGCGCAACTTATTGTACCTTACCTATCCGTCCTGAGAGAGGGTTGTCAATATAATATCGAATATCGTTAATGTCAAGCAGAATCAAAGAGCTGCCGCAACATTTTCCATCTGCAGCAGCTCCTTGGCTATCATATTTGAATGCAGTATCACGCCTGGCGGAAACGGGCCAGGAAATCCTTGGTCTTCTGACGCTGCGGGGCGCTGAACAGCTGCTGCGGGGTTCCCCGCTCGCAGATGACACCCTGGTTCATATAGACCACCTGGGTGCTGACGTCCCGGGCAAAGGCCATCTCGTGGGTCACCACCAGCATGGTCATGCCCTCCTGGGCCAGGGTTTTCATGACGCTGAGGACTTCGCCCACCATCTCCGGATCCAGGGCGGAGGTGGGTTCGTCGAACAGCAGAACCTCCGGATGCATGGCCAGGGCCCGGGCAATGGCCACACGCTGTTTCTGGCCGCCGGAAATCTGACGGGGCTTGGCGTTGATATAGGGAGCCATGCCAACCTTCTGCAGATAGTACATGGCGTTCTGCCGGGCCTCGTCCTTGTTCTTCTTCAAAACCTTGACCTGACCCACCATGCAGTTTTCCAGGACGGTCATATTGTTGAACAGGTTGAAAGACTGAAACACCATGCCCACATGGGAGCGGTACTCCGGCGCGTTGACGCCCCGGCCAGCCACATTCTTGCCATGGTAGAGGATTTCACCGGAGGTAGGCGTCTCCAGCAGGTTGATGCAGCGCAGAAGCGTGGATTTGCCGGAACCGGAGGCGCCGATGATGGAGGTCACGTCGCCCTTATCCACGGTGAAGTCAATATCCCGCAGAACGACATTGCTGCCGAAGGACTTGGACAGATGATTGATCTGAAGAATGGTCTCTCCCATATCAGTGTCTCTCCTTTCCGTCATACTCCCGGCTGCGCTCGTCGAAGTTGCTGCCCCGGTCCGGGTGATTATAGGTCCCCGCCGTCATGGTCAGAGAATCCACCTGCACCAGTTCGTAGCTGCTGCTGCCGTCCAGGCGCTTTTCCAGATAGCGCAGCAGGAAGGACGCCACCAGAGTCATACACAGATACCCCACCATTTCCAGCGCCGCGGAGGGGAAATACTGGAAGGTGGCACCGGCCACGGACTTGTGGGTGGCGAAAAACTCCGTAAAGCCGATGATGAACATGACGGAGGTATCCTTCAGGTTGATGATAAAATTGTTGCCGATCTGGGGCAGGATGTTGCGCAGGGCCTGGGGCAGCACCACATGGAGCATGGTCTGCACATGGGTCATGCCGATGGCCTTGGCGCCTTCCGTCTGGCCGGGATCGATGGAAATAATACCGCCACGGACAGATTCTGCCATATAGGCGCCGGTATTGATGGAAACCACCAGAATGGCTGCCGTCCAAATGCCCCGCAGGCCCGCGAACTGCACAGCGTTATCGGTGAAATAGGGCAGGCCGTAGAAGATGAACACCGCCTGCAGCACCATGGGCGTTCCACGAAAAACCTCCACATAAATCCGAACCAGAACACGGATCAGAGCCAGAAAAAAGCGCTTGATGGGCGGATCGGTCTTGGCATGGGGAATGGTGTTCAGAACACCGCAGGCAAAGCCGATGATGCAGCCAATGACCGTGGCCACCACAGCAAGTATCAGCGTGTTGCGGATACCGGTGAGATATTGGCTGCCGTACTTGACACAGAGAGCGGACACATCGGCAAACAGCTCGGCCAGTTTGTTCATAGGTCTACTTTCCTTTCTTCACAGTGACGCACAGGCCCCCGCGTCCCCAGAGGGGCGCGAGGGCGCCGGGCTGTTTTGATTTTTAGCCACCAATGGGCTGCACCGCAATGGCCTCAGCCATCAGGGCGTTGAAGTCATCCGCAAACATGGTGGACAGGACGCTGTCCAGGGCTTCCTTCAGGACGGTGTTGCCCTTGCGGACGGAAATACCAATATTGACGTCCTCGTCGGAGACCACAAAGTCGTCGCCGCTGCCGGCAAAGTCCAGCAGAACCAGGTCGTCATAAGCCACCAGGGCGCCCTGGCCCGTGGGCATATCCGTGCAGACAAAGTCCACAGCGCCGGTCTCCAGCGCCATCAGCATGGCGGGAGCGGACTCGGCAGCAGTCTGGATTTGGGCGTCGGCAATCTGGGGCAGGCAGGTGTCATACCAGATGGTGCCCATCTGGCTGGTGCAGGTGCCGGACAGCTCGGAGATGCCCTTGGCAGAAGCCAGGGGGCTGTCGGCCTTGGTCAGGCAGATAATGGTGGCATACAGATAAGGACCGGCAAAGTCCACCTTCTCCATCCGGTCGGCAGTCATGGACTGGCCGGCGATGACGGCGTCCACCGTGCCGTTCTGAACAGCAGGCACCAGGGAGTCCCAATCCAGCTGCATGATCTCCAGCTCCCAGCCATTGGCCTCGCAGAGCTTCTTGGCCATCATGACGTCATAGCCGTTGGCATAGCTGCCGGGGGCGTTGGAAATGGGCACGGCGCCGTTGGAATCATCGGGCTGGGACCAGTTATAGGGCGCGTAGGCACACTCCATGGCGACGGTCAGGACGCCGTCCTCCACGCCGGAGAGGACCTCAGCGGTCTGCTCTGTCTCTGTGTTGGCAGCAGTCTCTGCAGACTCCTGACCACAGGCCGCCAGGGTCAAAAGCATGGCCAGGGCCAGAATCATGGATAAGATCTTTTTCATTTTGGTTCACCTTTCTCTTCTTTTTCATTGCAATAAAAACTGGACCGCTTCTGCAAGCGGTCCATGGACATACGTCATTTGGCCGAACGGCCCAATTCGCAGCTGCCATCGATAGCGCTTCACAAAAGATCTGTGACAGTCCTGTCTCTTATACACATCTGACGCTGCCGACGATATGCAGTGTGT
>CAMBCW010000247.1 GCA_945864925.1 uncultured Clostridia bacterium | reverse complement strand
CTGGCTGGTGGGTTCATCGAGGATCAGCACACTGGGCTGCATGGCCATGACGGACGCCAGGTTCAGAAGCTGCTTTTGACCACCGGACAGCTCCGTCACGTTTTTGTAGAACCAGGTCTGGATGCCGAAGAAGGAGGCCATCTCCGCCACGCGCCTGCGAATGGTG
The DNA here is from genome assembly GCA_945864925.1 of uncultured Clostridia bacterium. GTDB lineage: Bacteria > Bacillota > Clostridia > Oscillospirales > Oscillospiraceae > Avoscillospira. The sequence continues at coordinate 2,768 of CAMBCW010000247.1, read as the reverse complement.
GGGGTATCGTACCCCAGGCTTTCCAGGCCAAAGGCCAGCTCATGCCAGACCTTGTCGGTAACGATCTGGTTTTCCGGCGACTGCTGGACGAAGCCGATCCTGGCGGCCTGGGTTCTGGAATCGAGCTGCCGCAGCGGAGCGCCTTCAAAGAAGATTTCACCCTCCCTTTTCCCGTGAGGCGCGAGGACGGGCTTCAGCTGGCGCAGGAGCGTGGACTTTCCGCAGCCGGACGGGCCGCAGAGGACCAGAAATTCTCCTTGCTCAACGGTGAGAGAGACGTCGTCCAAGGCCTGCGCAGGCTGCTCGGGATAGGTAAAGGAAAGGTGTTCTATTTGGAAAACCGGTGTTTTTTCAGATGTCATGGAGAAATCCTCCGCGTTTCAGGGTGTCTGTCTGGCGTTTGACAGCTTCCATGCGCCGGGCATTGGAGCTTGCGGCAAGTTCATGGGTCAGGTAAACCGGATCGATCTGTTCCAGCACCCGACAAATAGCCGGGTCTGTCCATGGCTGATGCTGGTCGATTTGCAAAATATGGGCATAGCTGGTACAGAACCGTTCTATATAGTCCTGGGGAAGGTCGTTCGGGAGCCGTCCCGTATGGGCCTGTACATATTCGCCGCTGAGAGACTGATGCAGGTGAACGCCCCGGATGGCCCTGGCCAGACTGCCGTGCTGCTGCACCATCCGCAGAATATAGGCCGCGCCCTCCGCTTGGGTACGCAGCGTCGTACAGGCATTCATCAGATGGCCCGTGTCCAGCATGATCCCGGCCTTGTCATATGGAATGGCGTCCAGCAGCCGTTCCGTCTGCTTCGGGTCCGTGAAGGTAAAGCCCGGCCACCACTGGTTTTCCACCAGAAATTCAAAGGGCCAATTCCGCCCCGCCAACAGGGTATTGATGACCTCCACGGCGGCGTCAATGACCTGCTCATGGGTATGCTGCCAACAGTAGGTATACCCTTCCTCCAGCGACACATCCGACACATGGAACACCACATACCTGACATTTAGCGCGGCAGCTCGCTCCAGGTCCGCGCGGTACTGCTCCAGAAGACCGTCGTGTCCGCGGCAGCCGTAAAACCGTTCTGCGGCCTGTACGCTGCCGAATTTCCGCGTCAGTGCCGCCGTATCCTCCCGGTAAAAATCCAGCCAGTCCGGGTAAAAGGTCAGATGATAGCCAATCATAAGATCGTGAGGCAAGTCCGAAGGAAACGCCTCCCCGGCCCAAACACCCTCCAGGCCGTCGCAGCCGCAGTCTTTCAATGCCGCGCGGAGCGCGGAATAGTTCTGATATTCCTGAAAGCCAGTCCGCTCCATGGGGAAGTTCACAGTCTGGTACATGATGCGCGCGCCTTCTTTCTATCGGGTCAGCAGGCCGCCGACCAGCATGAGATATTCCGGGGCCTCCCCGTTATGGACCCACAGCAGCGGCTTTCCAAAATACCGTTGAGCGGCTTCTCCCACGTCGCCGCCCAGGGCCTCAATGGAGTATCGGAGCTGCTCGGGATGGGCACAGGGGCGTCCGCTCTCCTTGGCACAGACGTTGCAGGCGTCACAGGTCCCACAGGCCAATGCAAGGCTGTCAGGTGTATCCTGCTCCAGCCGCAGAAGTTCCTGTAAAAAGCCCGGCTTTTCTTTTCTCAACGCCCCCATCAGGGCGTTGCCGTCCGCATTGCCGGGGATCAGGAAGCGGGCGTACAGGCGAAGGCCCGTATATGCGTTCCAGACGTCCATGGGGTCAAAGGAAAAGGGCGGACACGACCACCGATGGGCATAGTTCGGACACGCCTGGCAGCAAGCCAGAAACTTCGGAACGTCGATACAGTGGCGCAGAAAGTCTTTCACGGAGGTCTCCGCTTCTGCTTTTTCCACGATATAGGAAAAATGGCTGTCAAGCATGATTTTCAAGCTCCTTTCCCGCCTTGCTCCAGGCATGTGCATCCCACAGATCAATCAGAAACGGCGTCAGGCAAAGGGCCAGATAGGCCAGGACGAAGCTGGCCGTCATGGGCGTCAGAGGGGCCGCTTTTACAGTAGGATAGTAGCGGAAATAGGTTCCGCCTGCAATCCAGCCGGAGGCCACATACGCGCCGCAGAGCAGCAGCCAGCCAAGAGCTGCACGGTCACGGCTGTCGAAGCGGTAGATGGAAAATGCCGACCGGCCCGGCAGGCCATAGCCACGGGAGCGCATGGAATCCGCTGTTTCAATGGCGTTTTCCATGCTCCAGGTCAGCATGATCGAAAAGATTTTGACTGCGTTTTTGAGTCGCTGCAGCAGGCTCCCGTTGGATGTGTCCCGGCCCACGCACCGCTGTGCCTCGGTCACCGTCTGCATCTGGGCTTTGAATTTGGGTACAAAGCGCAGGGTCATGGACAGCACCAGACTCAGGGCCGGGATCACACGGCCAAAAAGGTATACGAACTTGTCTGAGGTCATGATCTCGTTGTAGCTGGAGAACCACAGCACGACGGCAGCCAACATGGCCGCAGCGGCGAAGCCATAGAGGATCGATTCCAGCGTCAGCGGATTGCCGGAGGGCAGATACGTCAAAATGGTTGCGCCCTCATGGTTGAAGGCTGGGTTGATGAGCGCGGCGAAGACCGCCATGGGGAGTAACCCCAGGACGGCGAACCGCACCGCTTTTCGGCCCTTGAGCCAGACGCTGTAGCATACGGCCCCCAGCAGGGAAACCGCCAGATAGGCCGGATGCATGAGAAACATGGAAAACAACAGCACCAGCCCATAATACAGGAAATTGATGACCGGA
>CAMBCW010000246.1 GCA_945864925.1 uncultured Clostridia bacterium | reverse complement strand
GCCTGCGGGCGGGAAAACTCTGCGAGGCTGCCAGATTGGAACCTGGTTCCGTTTCATTCGGCAGAGGGTTTCTCGACAGTCTGGCTCCCCTACAACAGGGGAGCTGTCAGCGAAGCTGACTGAGGGGTGTCAAGCTGCCGGTTCTTGCTTGCAGCTGCCGCACGAACAAACCGCGACGCGGTTTGTTCAGTAGACATTATTGTAGGGGAGGCATTGGGTGCAGCCGAAATACAGACATAAAACTTCATGCGCAGTATTGCGCACCACGATCATGGGCAAAAGCCAGAGCGCATGAAGTTTTTGCGCATCATGTTCGGTTGCCCTGAAGGGGCGAGAAAACGGCGCATCTTGCTGTTTGCTATGCTTTCGCATAGCAAAAATGCGCGTCCGATTTCTCGGACGCGCATTTTGTGTCGCGCAATTATCTTCTTCTGTTTGCAAAGCAATTGCTGCAGTAGATGGGACGGTCACCGCTGGGCTGGAACGGGACCTTGCAGGGAGCGCCGCACTCGGAGCAAACCGCATCATACATGGTGCGCTCGGGACGGGCAGCAACGCCTTTGCGGGCAGCGCGGCAGGCTCTGCAGCGCTGGGGCTCGTTCTCGAAGCCACGCTCTGCGTAGAACTCCTGCTCACCGGCGGTGAAAACGAACTCCTTGCCGCAATCCTTGCAAACTAAAGTTTTGTCAGTATACATGTTGTACCTCTTTTCCGTTTCCCTGTTTTCTCAGGTATTTTTCAATTATATTCCATCGGAAAGAGATTGTCAACCGGTAAAGCCATTTTCTTCCGGTTCTTCCGGCATATGGAATAACCGGTCCGCCAGTTCCCGGGCCTCGGGCAGCCGCTCAAAGGGGACGTAAAACCGGATGGTTTCCCCGATTCGTCCCAGCTTCGCCGCCAAGCCGGCCTCCCGGTCGGAGCTGGTCACATGGACAATGCCCGCCTGATTCAGCACATCCTCCAGCATGCCGGCCCACAGAACATCCTGCTCCTCCAGGAAGCACAGGTCTCCCGGCTGAGGCGCCATCAGAGTTTTTCTGCCGCAGATGGGGCAGCGATCTTTTTCCCGAAGCCTCATACAATCCGGACAATAATACATCGCAGCCGTCTCCTTTCTTTTTTTCTATTTTACACCTTTCTCCCACCCTTGGGAAGAAAAAAGGCCTGCCGCAAAACCAAAATTTTGCGACAGGCTTTTTTACGGACCTTTTATTCCGCGCTCAAATTCTGCTTGCGCAGGGCCTTACGGATGGCAATGGCCAACACCGGGGCGATGATAATGGCCACAGCGGCGTTGAAGCAGGTGGCCGGCAGCTTGGCCACCACCGTCGCCAGCGCAGCGGCAGGCTCCAGGCCATGGACCAGCAGGCCGGAATAGAAATAGCTCTTGGCCAGGTACAGCAGTGCGTAGGCCACAGCGCCGGCGATGGTCCCCAGCAGGGCCTTGACATAGCCCCAGTCCTTTTTGCCGGCGCGGATTACCAGACCGGCAGCCATGCCATAGACAAACTTCATCAGGAAGGTCATCCAGCATTCGGAGATATACAGGGGATTGAACATGTCATAGATGGCGGAGCCAAGACCGGCCGCCAGGCCGCCCAGCCAGGGTCCCAGCAAAATGCCGCTCAGGGCACACAGAATATTGCCCAGGTGGAAGGACGTGGTTCCCGCAATCTCCAGGGGCATGGTGATGCGCAGAGCGGAGCTGACAGCCGTCAGAGCCGCCAGGACGCCGACCAGAACAATTTTTTTCGTCGTGATCTTTTGTTTCATGATGCATTCCTCCATAGGAGTTATTTTATGCATCATTATAATAAAGTCTGGTCTTAAATAAATAGTCAGTTTATTTCTATTTTATATGGCCAGTTTTGCCAATCCCAGCCGCCGGAGTTTCTTTTTGCTCAGGCTGAGGCATTCCATCACCGCGCAGTATTTGTCCATCAGCATAACCGCATAGCTCTCCCGGTAGTGGGGCCGCGCAGGCGCCAGGGGCCACATATGGGTCACAATAATATCCCGCTCCACCGCGGAAAGGGGGAACCTGGACTGGGCCTCCCGCAGGGCCTGCCGGGGGTGGGCGGTCACATGCCAGCCGCGGCCCGGCACCTTGACCCGCCAGTCGTAAAAAAACAGATCGTGGAGCATGCCGCCCCGGGCAGCCGCCGCAGAATCCCAGCCCAGCCATTTGGCCAGACGGTAGCTGCGGTAAGCCACATATAAGCTGTGCTCAAAGCGGGTCACCCGCTTATGATGCGGATAGTTCTTGAGCCGCTGGACCGCATCAGACGCCAGCAGCTCCCGGATATCCTCGACAAATTCCTGTTCCAATGAAACGCTTCCTTTCCTCGGTTTAAACCCACACGGCGGCGGTCCCGATGAGAATCCCCAGCAGCGCCCCTGCCAGGACCTGGGGCAGAGTATGGCCCACCAGTTCCTTCAGCTTCTCCTCGGCGGAGAGGTCCTCGCCCATGTTCCGGAACAGCTCCTGCAGTTCCTTGATGGCTATGGCCTGCTTGCCGGTCTCCAGGCGCACGTTACAGGCATCATACATGACAATAAAGGCCACAATGGCGGCGATGGCGAACTGCCCGCTGCCGGGTCCATAGACAGCAGCGGAGCTGGAGGCCAGGGCGCAGACCGTGGCGGAATGGGAACTGGGCATGCCGCCGCTGCCCACCAGCCGCTCCCAGCGCAGTTCGCGCTCCATAATCAGAACCAGCAGGGTTTTCAGCACCTGGGCCGCCAGCCAGCCCGCCGCCGCCGCCATCAGCACCCGATTCTGCAGCAGTTCCCAAAAAAAATCCGCCATTGTTCCGGCCTCCATTCACCTTTCCCAATTTGTTTTATGACGATCGGTTTTAGTAAGCACGCAAATTTCTGTGACAGGGATCTGACCTGCACTGTCATTGCGAGGAGCGAAGCGACGCGGGCCGC
>CAMBCW010000245.1 GCA_945864925.1 uncultured Clostridia bacterium | reverse complement strand
GATTTCGATGTGGGCTTTATTCTGGCGGCCTGCGGGCGGCTGGGCATCGACTATGACCCGGTCTATGTGGACACGCTGATTCTGGCCCAGAACCTGCTGCCGGAGCTGAAAAACCACAAGCTGAACATTGTGGCCGATGCCCTCAGCCTGCCGGAGTTTAACCACCACCGGGCGGTGGACGACGGCGTCACCGTGGCCCATATGCTGCGGCGCTTTTTCACCATGCTGGAGGAGCGGGGCGTCACCCGGTTGGAGCAGATCAATCCGCTGATGCTGGATCTGCGGGCCGGCGGCCATATTATGGACCGCCAGGCACGGCATATGATTCTCTTCGCCAAGAACCAGGTGGGCCTGCGGAACCTCTACCGGCTGATTTCCTATGCCCACCTGAAGTATTTCAAGCGGGTGCCGCGGATTCCCAAGTCGGAACTGATCCAATGGCGGGAAGGCTTGTTGGTTGGTTCGGCCTGCGAGGCCGGTGAATTGTTCCAGGCGATTGTAAATCATAAGAGCCACGCCGAACTGCTGCGTATTGCCTCGTTCTATGATTTTCTGGAGATCCAGCCTCTGGACAACAATCGCTTTATGCTGGAGAAGGGCTTGGTGTCGGACGAAGAGGAACTGCGGGAATTCAACCGTACCGTGGTGGCCCTGGGCCGGGAATTGGGCAAGCCCGTTGTTGCCACCGGCGACGTCCATTTTCAGAATCCCGAAGATGAAATCTACCGCCGTCTGCTGCTGGCCACCAAGGGCTTTGAGGACTGCGACAGGCCCAATCCGCTGTACTTCCGCACGACGGATGAAATGCTGCGGGAATTCGCCTATCTGGGCGAAGCCACAGCCTACGACGTGGTGGTCAAAAACCCCAATCTGATTGTGGACATGTGCGACACCATCCGGCCAGTTCCCCACAATCTGTTTGCACCGTCCATCGAAAATTCGGTGGAGGATCTGAAAAACCTGGTCTACGGCAAAATGCACCGGCTCTATGGCGAGAACCCGCCGGAGCTGATCACCAAGCGCGTGGAGACGGAGATGCACGACATTATCTCCTGCCATTACGACGTAATCTATATGTCCGCCCAGAAGCTGGTGCAGAACTCCCTGGAGCACGGCTACCTGGTTGGCTCCCGCGGCTCTGTGGGCTCGTCGATCGTGGCCTACATGTCGGGCATCACGGAGGTGAATTCCTTCCCGCCTCACTACCGCTGCCCCCAGTGCAAATATACCACCTTCGAGGTGCCGGATGGCATCGCCTGCGGCGCAGATCTGCCGGACGCCGTTTGCCCCAAGTGCGGCGCGAAGTTCGCCAAGGAAGGCTTCAACATCCCCTTTGAGACCTTCCTGGGTTTTGGCGGCGACAAGGTTCCGGATATTGATCTGAACTTCTCCGGTGAGTACCAGGCCCGGGCCCATGCCTATTGCGTGGAAATGTTCGGATCCTCCCATGTGTTCCGGGCAGGCACCATCGGCACCGTGGCGGAAAAAACTGCCTATGGCTACGCCAAAAAGTATCTGGCGGAACGAAACCGGACTGTCTGCAAGGCCGAAGAAAACCGTCTGGCCGCCGGCTGTGTCGGCGTCAAGCGTACCACGGGCCAGCATCCCGGCGGACTGGTGGTCATTCCCCAGGAAAATGAAATCTGGGATTTCTGCCCGGTGCAGCATCCGGCGGACGATGCCAACTCCGATACCATCACCACCCATTTTGAATACCACTCCATGGAGGAGAACCTCCTGAAGCTGGATATGCTGGGCCATGATGACCCTACCATGATCCGCATGATGGAGGATCTGACTGGCGTCAATGCCCAGGAAATTCCGCTGGATGACCAGGATACCATGAGTATTTTCACCTCATCGAAGGTCCTGGGATACGAGAATGATCCGATCCTGGGTCCCACCGGCGCTGTAGCTGTGCCGGAATTCAATACCCGGTTTACCCGGCAGGTTCTGCTGGATACCATGCCAAAGACCTTTGACCTGCTGGTGCGGATTTCCGGTTATACCCATGGCACCGATGTTTGGCTGGGCAACGCCAAGGATCTGATTGTATCGGGAACAGCGGATCCCAAGGACACCATCGGCTGCCGGGACGATATAATGCTGTATTTGATCAAATGCGGAATGCCGGAGAAACGTTCCTTCAAGATTATGGAATCCGTCCGAAAGGGCAGGGGACTGCCGGAGGGGGCGGAAGAAGAGATGCTGAAGGCCGGCGTCCCGGAGTGGTACATCGGCTCGTGCAAAAAGGTCAAATACCTGTTCCCCAAGGCCCATGCTGTGGCCTATGTCATGATGGCTTTCCGCATCGCCTGGTTCAAGGTCCACGAACCGCTGGCTTTTTATGCGGCCTATTTCTACCGCCGCAGCCAGAAGGACGGCTTTGATGCCGCCATGATGACCGGCGGCATGGAGGCGGTTAAGGCCAAAATCAAGGAGATCGACAATAATCCCGACGCCACGGACAAGGAGGGGGACCTGCTGACCACATTGGAGGTTTGCTACGAGTTCTATCTCCGCGGTTTTCAGTTTGCACCCATCGATATCTATGAATCCGACGCGCTGCGGTTCCTGATCAAGGATGGGAAGCTGCTGCCGCCCTTTGTATCGGTGGCCGGTCTGGGTGAGACTGCGGCGCTGGATATTGTGGAGGGCCGCAAGGGCAAGGAGTTCATCTCCATTGAGGAATTTGCCGCGGCCTGCCCCAAGGTCTCCAAAACCCATATTGAAAACCTGAAGGCCGCCGGCGCCTTCGGCAGCCTGCCGGATACCAGCCAGGTGACACTGTTCTGAATGACAGCCGGCAGAACGGAAGGAAAGAAGTAAAGATGTATAATGTATAAAAGATGGCAGGCACATTTGTGCCTGCCATCGCAAATTACTGAGAAATTATGAAAAAGGTTTTTTCGACTGAGCAGCGGGGGATGTGTGCAGGGGGCAAAAG
>CAMBCW010000244.1 GCA_945864925.1 uncultured Clostridia bacterium | reverse complement strand
ATTCCTCTACGTCTCGTGGGCTCGGAGATGTGTATAAGAGACAGGTTTGCCGCCTGCTTCAATGGTGGGGAACGCCTCCTCGTTGACCGCCAGGGGACCGGCCTGCTCCGTGGAGCAGCCGTTGATCCGCAGGGCGATGGTATTGTCCTGGGCCGCGAAGTTCTCAAAGCTGCCAATGCCGAAGGAACCGGCCAGGACGGAAACCGTCGTGACCCGGATTGCGCCGGTTTCTGCGTTGTTGGTGATGCAGGCGTTGTTGGCCGTGATGGTATACCCGTTGACCACGGAGACCGGCAGGGCCGCGGGGACCGTTACAGAGATGGGATGTACCGCGTTGATAACCGTCAGGGTCACCGGCACCTGGGCCTCCGTGACTTCCGCCGCGAACGCCTGTACAGGGAAAGCCAGCAGCAGGGTCAGGGCCAGGAAACATGCAATTACTTTCTTCATAGAATCAGCCCTCCTCAGCCCAGAGATAGGCCACATGGAGCGTGGTTTCGATCTCCATGGAGCCGACAGCCTCTCCGTTTCGGAACGCTGTGACAACTGCGATACAGTCGTAATTGCCGTAGTCCATGGCCTCCAGCAGCGTGACGGTCTTGACAGATTTGCCGGGGGCAAGCTCCACAGGCTCTGCAATAACATCACCGGTGCTGTCCAGGCGCAGTTCCACGCGGTAGGTGTCGGTCTCACTGCGGTTTTCCAGCTGGGCCTTGACTTCCGTTTTACCGACCAGGGCGTACAGGTGATCCGAGACGGTGACCTGGATCTGGTTTTTCTCCACAATGCCATTCAGATCCTTCTGGGCTTCCAGCAAGTCGCTGATGTCGTAGAAGATGACCTCGGTTTCCGGGTAAGCCTTGGCCCGTTCTGTGATCTCTACGTCGATCTTGTCGTAGACCTTGAGCGTAGAGTCTCTGTCAAAGATCCCTGGCTTCTTTTTCCGTCATGTCATAGACGAACGCCGGGATCTCCGTTTTCTTTGCAAGCTCGCTTGCCTTGCGGCGGCGGTTGCCGGAAACAATCTGGAATTCCCCATCTTCGCGCTGCCGCAAAACCACCGGTTCCTGGACGCCCTTCAAAACAATGCTGCTTGTCAGTGCTTCCAGGCTCTTTTCGCTGGGCGGTGCAAAGACGCTGCCGGGCAGATCGTGGATCTTGGCAAGGAGGATGCTGACCGGTTTTGCTTCCTGCGGTGTAGGGTCTCGTGCTTTTTCTTCTGCCATGTGATACCTCCAAGTCGTAATATGTCAAAAAATAAATCTCACCGTGAGATTCATTTCCTGCTGAAATCATGCCGCACCTCGGCGGAATAGAAAAAGCCCATCGTCGTCGGCGCGTTGTACAGCGCGGTCAGAAGATAGGCTTTGATATTATTGATTTTTGTGGTGGTCTTTTGCAGGCTGTCCAGAACGTACTCGATGTGCATCTGCGTCAACTGCCGGAACCTGGCCTTGATGATCTCGATGGGAATTTGCTCTTTCCCGAGACGGATTTCACCGGCAGTGCTGCACAAAATCTCTGCGATCAGCTCCACCAGTGCGTTCACATCCTCATGGGCATACCGCTCGCATACGGAGGCATACCCAATTTGATTTTTCACACGCTCTGTGAAATCACATCGCTCGATCCATCCCATCCGGGGTACTGTCTTGGGGTAGATCGATGGATCAGGATAACTGAGATCAGGATAATTATAATCAATATAACTTGGGTCGGATTTTCCGACCTCTGGAAGTCGGTTTTCCAGACTTCTTGAAGTCGGAATTTCCGACTTCTGGACGTCGAGGATTTCGACTTCTGAAATGGGCGCAGGAGGCTCTTCCTTTTTTGGCGGCAGTTCACGGGTGGTAAACCGCTTGACGTAGATTTTTGTGGGTTTCCCCTGACCCTGCCGGACGCGCTCAATGAGTCCCGCACCCTTGACGCGGTCCAGCTCCGCCAGCAGCTTCATGGCCTTATCCCGGCCGCAGCAGAGATCGTCTGCAATTTCCTCCACTGTGTAATAAATGAACACGCGTCCGTCCTCGTCATACCAGCCATGCTCCGAGGACAGCCCCATGCGGTCCAGCAGCAACCCGTACAGCAGCTTCGCTTCCACGGAGACGTTTTTAAAACGCGCATGGGAGATCAGCAGACGTGGAATCCGAAAGTAGCTGAATTCCTTGGACTCATCTCCATAGAAGTAATCTGAAACGATAACCGGCGGCATGGCAGAACCTCCCTGTCTGGCTAGAGTGTCTGATTTATGGGATAGGAAAAGCACGATCTGATTTTTCAAATCGTGCTTTTCCTGCTTTTTCTATTTGGTAGCTTGTCCTTCCCGGAAGGAATGGGATATGGAAACTGTGCAAATACTGTCTCCCATTCACCCTTGATTTCCAAGGGTTTCGGCGTGTGTACCAACGCAGTTCATTCATATGAATGGGGCTACAAATACGGCCCGCCTATGGCGGTGGCGCCTCTGGAGGCGGTGCGGCGGGTGGTGGAGTACGCCCTGACGGAGATTCCGGCGGAGAAAATCAGCCTGGGCCTGGCCAACTACGGCTATGACTGGCCCCTGCCCTTTGAACAGGGCGTCACCGTGGCCCGGACCATCGGCAATGTGGAGGCCGTGGAGATTGCCAAGCGGGAGAAAACCAACATCATCTTCGACTGGGAGAGCAAGTCCCCCTGGTTCCAGTACACCGACGGCCGGGGCGTGCGCCATGTGGTGTGGTTCGAGGACGTGCGCAGCTGGAAATACAAGCTGGACCTGCTGCGGGAGTACGGCCTCACCGGCGTGGGAATCTGGCAGCTGATGCAGCTGTTCCGGGCCGGCATGAACCTGATCGGCGACGAATTCCGGTCGCAGCCGACGGAAGTTTCGTAAAGCAAGCCTGCTGCGCACTCCCAGTGCCTCCCCTACAATAGGGGAGGTGCTGAGCGCCAGCGAAGCAGAGGGGTGTCAAAGTACCAAATATCATAGTAATTGCAAACGACGCATGGCAGCCTGACACCCCTCAGTCAGCCTTGCGGCTGACAGCGTCCCT
>CAMBCW010000243.1 GCA_945864925.1 uncultured Clostridia bacterium | reverse complement strand
ACACACTGCATATCGTCGGCAGCGTCAGATGTGTATAAGAGACAGCTATAATACAGTAAATGAGCAAAGGCGTTCATGGAAGCGGCAGAAGTCTGCCCTTCCAGGAACGCCTTTTTTTGCTTTCAGAGAAAGGAAGGGAGCTATGCAATACGAAGGTCAGGTACGGATTCCCTCCGGCTGCGCCATTGCGGCCATGATTTCCAGAACCGGGCGGATGTTCACCGGTGAGCGGATCATAAACGCCATGGCGCCCATGCACGAGCGCTCCAACGGATTGGGCGGCGGCTTCGCCGGCTACGGCATTTATCCGGAGTACCGTAATTTCTATGCCATCCATGTGTTTTACGACGATAACCGCAGCCGCACAGTCTGCGAGCAGTTCCTCAAGGACAGCTTTGAGATTGTCCGGGCGGAGACCATCCCCACCCGGAAAACCCCGGCCATCACCGATGAGCCTCTGATCTGGCGGTATTTTGTGGCGCCGCTGAACAGCGTTCTGGCCGCCGCCCAGCAGGATGAGCGGGAATACATGGCCCGGACTGTCATGCGGATTAACACCCAGATCACCGGCGCCTATGTGTTCTCCAGCGGCAAAAACATGGGCTGCTTCAAGGCCGTGGGCTATCCGGAGGACGTGGGCTATTTCTACCGCCTGGATGAATACGAGGGCTACAGCTGGACTGCCCATGGCCGCTATCCCACCAACACCCCCGGCTGGTGGGGCGGCGCCCACCCCTTCTCCCTGCTGGACTGGTCCATCGTCCACAACGGAGAAATCTCCTCCTATGACGCCAACCGGCGCTTCATCGAGATGTTTGGCTATAAGTGCACCCTGCAGACCGACACGGAGGTCATTACCTACATCATGGACTATCTGCTGCGCCGCCAGGGCCTGACCCTGGAGGAGGCCGCTTCCGTGGTGGCTGCGCCCTTCTGGACCACCATCGCCCGCCGGGATCCGGCCCAGCAGGCATTGCTGACTTATCTGCGCACCACCTTCTCCAGCCTGCTGATCACGGGGCCGTTTTCCATCGTCCTGGGCTTTGAGGGCGGCATTATGGCCCTCAATGACCGGCTGAAGCTGCGCTCCATGGTGGTGGGGGAGAAGGACGATCTGGTTTTCGTGGCCAGTGAGGAAGCCGCCATCCGCGCCATGGAGCCGGACGCCGAGAATCTCTGGGCGCCGGCCGGCGGCGAGCCGGTGATCATCCGCGTGAAAGAGGGGTGTTTCTGATGGGACTGGACTTTTTGTATCCCGAATTTGAGGTGGTCCGCAGCGACGCCCGCTGCACCGTCTGCCGCGTCTGCCAGACCCAGTGTGCCAACGGCGTCCATACCTATGACGAAAGCCGCCATGTCATGGTCAGCGACGACGCCAAATGCGTCAACTGCCAGCGGTGCGTCTCCTTCTGCCCCACCCGGGCGCTGAAGATTATCAAGAGCGACAACTGCTTCCGGGAAAATGCCAACTGGTCCTCCGATACCATCCGGGAGATCTACAAACAGGCCAACAGCGGCGGCGTGCTGCTGTCCTCCATGGGCAATCCCAAGGACTTCCCGGTCTACTGGGACCGGATTCTCATCAACGCCTCCCAGGTCACCAACCCGCCCATCGACCCCCTGCGGGAGCCCATGGAGACCCGGGTGTTTCTGGGCAAAAAGCCCGATCATGTGACCCGGGGCCCTGACGGGCGGCTGCAGTGCCAGCTGCCGCCCCAGCTGGAGCTGTCCCTGCCGGTGATGTTCTCCGCCATGAGCTATGGCTCCATCAGCTACAACGCCCACGCCAGCCTGGCCCGGGCCGCCGCGGAGCTGGGCATCTGCTACAACACCGGCGAGGGCGGCCTCCATGAGGACTTTTACGTCTACGGCCCCAACACCATCGTCCAGGTGGCCTCCGGCCGGTTCGGCGTCCACATGGACTATCTGGAGGCCGGCGCAGCGGTGGAAATCAAAATGGGTCAGGGCGCCAAGCCCGGTATCGGCGGACATCTGCCCGGTGCGAAAATCGTGGGCGATATCTCCCGCACCCGCATGATTCCCGAGGGATCCGACGCCATCTCTCCGGCGCCCCACCACGATATCTACTCCATTGAGGACCTGCGGCAGCTGGTCTGCTCCCTGAAGGAGGCCACGGGCTACCGCAAGCCGGTCATCGTCAAGGTGGCCGCCGTCCACAACATCGCCGCCATTGCCAGCGGCATCGCCAGAAGCGGCGCGGACATCATCGCCATCGACGGATTCCGGGGCAGTACCGGCGCAGCGCCCACCCGCATCCGGGACAACGTGGGCATTCCCATCGCCCTGGCTCTGGCTGCTGTGGACCAGCGGCTTCGCGACGAAGGCATCCGCAACCAGGTCTCCCTGGTGGCCGGCGGCAGTATCCGCAGCGCCGCCGACGTGGTCAAGGCCATCGCCCTGGGGGCCGACGCCTGCTACATTGCCACGGCGGCCCTGTTGGCCCTGGGCTGCCATATGTGCCGCACCTGCCAGGGCGGCAAGTGCAGCTGGGGCATTGCCACCCAGCGGCCGGAGCTGGTTCGCCGGCTGGATCCGGAGGTGGGCGCCCGGCGGCTGGTCAATCTGATGACGGCCTGGAAGCATGAAATCAAGGAATTCATGGGCAGCATGGGCATCAACTCCGTGGAGGCCCTGCGGGGCAACCGGCTGATGCTCCGGGGCATTGGTCTCAACAGCAAGGAACTGGAGATTTTGGGCATCGCCCACGCCGGCGAATAAAACTGCCAATGCGATTTCCACGGCAAATTGGGATTTGTAGAGCAGTTAAGGTTTGCAGAAGGCCAAGGCTCCCCTGCGTAAGGGGAGCTGTCATGCGAAGCGTGACTGAGGGGTCGTTGCTGGCACCGATTGCCTGCACACAACCCCTCCGGCCCTTCGGGCCACCTCCCCTTGCACAGGGGAGGCTTTCGGTGCAGCCTGTGTTCGTGTGAAATTGCTGTTTTGCAGCAACCCTCAGTCAGCTTCGCTGACAGGGCAGAAAGTCAAGCAAGTGCAACACATTCAAAGAAAACTTCGGCAG
>CAMBCW010000242.1 GCA_945864925.1 uncultured Clostridia bacterium | reverse complement strand
CGCGTGGCCCGTGGCGTGGACAAGTTCGTGATCAAATCAGCATCTCCGTTTATTGTTCCAACAGGGTACGGAGAGGCGCCAGGACAGCAGCCCCGTGTACATGATATCAATGGGCCAGTTCCAACCGCTGTGGGGAAATGCCACCACGGCGTTGTGTCTCCTGTCATGGCGCCGCTGACCATGCACAACAACGAAAACGCTACCGGAACAGCGATCACCGAGCCGGTAAACACGATCACCAGCAGCGGAGCGGGAGGCCATCAGATGCTGATTGCCCCCACCCTGGCCGCCATTGGCCAGACGGGAGGCGGCGACCGATGCCGGAGTGTGGAGGAACCAACCCACACGCAGGTTTCCAAAGCGGAGGAGTGCGTGGTATGCCCGGCCATGATCCAGTATCACACGGAGCGGGCCGAAATGGTGCGAGGCCAGTCGGTCACAGACCCAATTATGACGATTGACGCCTCCAACCGTTATGGCCTGGCAGCGGCCACACTGACCAAGTATTACGGGACAGATCAGCACGGACAGGAGATCCGGGATCCGCTCCACACCATCACGGCAAAGGACCGGGAGGGTGTCACCATGGCAAGCCTGTCAAAGTTTTACGGCGGCGTGGTAGGGACAGAAATGTCTCAACCTGTCCCGACGGTCACCGCCGTAGACCATAATGCCATCCAGACTGCCCACATGGTCAAGCTGAAAGGCACCAACCTGGGAGGCCCGGTAACGGAGCCTGTGCAGACCATTACTGCCGGCGGAGGCCACCATGGTGTGGTTTCTACCAGGATCATCAAGGCGGAGCCGGGGGCACCGCTCCAGAACTGGCCGAAGATCCGGGAGGCCCTGAACGAGTTTTGCGGCTATCAGCTGGCAGAGGACGACGTCATCCTGTTCCTGATCGGCGGCGCCTGGTATTTCATGGCCGACATTGGCCTGCGTATGCTGACGCCACGCGAGTTGTACCGGGCCAACGGTTTCCCGGACGATTACAAGATCAAGCGGGACTATATGGGCAACGTCTACGGGAAGAGCAAACAGGTGGCCCGCTGCGGCAATGCAGTTCCGCCGCCCTTTGCCACGGCTCTGGTACGGGCGAACTTCCCGGAGTGGTGCGGTCAGACCATCACGACAATGGCGGAATTTGAAAAGGAGGTGGCGGTTTGAACGGAAAAACAACCACGTTTGAGTGGACCGTGTCCCATTTTGACCTGGATCAGATCGCGGAAAGCGGGCAGGTTTTCCGTTGGGAGCGGCGCGGTCCGGAAAACTACCTGATTTCGGCAGGAGATCGAGTGTGCGTAGCCTACATGCCGGCACCGGACAAGCTGGCGGTCCGGTGCCCGGAAAACCAGGCAGCATTCTGGCGGTATTACTTCGGCCTGGGCGACCCATACCCGGAGTATTGGCGCACGATCAACACCTGGATGGAGCGGGACGGCCCGGACGCCTACCTATCCAAAGCGGCAGCTGCGGCCAGCGGAATGGTGGTACTGCATCAACCGGCGTGGGAAATCATGATCAGCTTTGTGATCAGCCAAAACAACAACATCCCCAGGATCCGGGCCAGTGTTGCCGCTCTGTGCCGCCGGTTCGGAAAGCGGATTACCACTGAGGATGATGAGGTATACTACACGTTCCCAAGCCCTGAAGCCCTGACCGAGCTGGAAGATCTTGCAGGTCTGGGCCTGGGATATCGGGATAAGTACATAGCAGCCATAGCCAGAGCCGTCACCGGCGGCGGGCTGGACGTGCCCATGGTGGCGGCCATGGACTACTCCAGAGCCAAGGCCGCTCTGAAAGCTATCCCGGGGATCGGAGAAAAGGTGGCCAACTGCATTCTGCTTTACGGCATGGGGCACCTGGACGCGTTCCCGGTAGATACCTGGATTCGCAGGGTTCTGGATCGAGAGTTCCCGGGCGGCTTCCCTATGGAACGCTATGCCGGCTTCGGTGGCCTGATCCAGCAAATGATTTTCTACTACGAACGGCGGGTGGAAAAATGAAAATTGGGCTGATAGACGTGGACAGCCACAATTACCCGAACCTGGCGCTGATGAAGATTTCTGCCTGGCACAAGAGCAGGGGCGATACGGTGGAATGGTGGTGGTCCGATATGGTCCACTATGACGTGGTATATATGTCCAAGGTTTTCAGCAACGAGTATTCCGCAGACGTTCAGGAGCCGATAAACGCTGATCGGGTAATAAAAGGCGGCACAGGGTACGCCATAGACCTGGAAAACGGCGTGGAAGTATACAACAAGGAGCGGGACCCAGTACTGCCTCCGGAAATTGAAAACATATGCCCGGATTATTCGATTTACCCGGAACTGGCAAAGGATACCGCCAATGGGTTCCTGACGCGCGGTTGCCCGCGTGGGTGTGCTTTCTGCCATGTAGCCAAGAAAGAGGGGCGGAAAAGCTGCCAGGTTGCAGAGCTGGCGGAATTCTGGCGAGGGCAGAGAAACATCCAGATCATGGACCCAAATATATTGGCCTGCAAAGATCGGGCAAAGCTGCTGGAACAGCTTGCGGCCTCCAGGGCATATGTGGATTTCAACCAAGGTCTGGACATTCGCCTGACGGACCGGGACGTGGCGGACCTGATCGGCAGAATACGGGTGCAGCGCCTACATTTCGCCTGGGACAACCCAAAAGACGACTTGCGCCCATACTTTCAACGGTTTTCAGAATGGTACCGGAGAAAAGATCCCAGTAAGAAGGTGGTCTATGTTCTGACCAATTTCGGAAGCACCCTGGATGAGGATCTATTCCGGATCTACACACTTCGGGATCTGGGCTATGACCCCTATGTGATGATCTATAACAAATCCAGCGCACCGCAAGAGATACGTTATCTGCAAAGATGGTGTAATAACCGGCTGATATTTCGGGCGCAACCGGATTTTAGCAAATATGATCCGAGAAGAGGATGAACACAGAAAGGGAGTTACATATGAAATTGACCATGGAAGAAGCAAAACAGAGGATGGAGCGAAACGGCGGCTCCCTGGACCTGAGGGAAACCGGCATCACGAGCTT
>CAMBCW010000241.1 GCA_945864925.1 uncultured Clostridia bacterium | reverse complement strand
AGATTCCTCTACGTCTCGTGGGCTCGGAGATGTGTATAAGAGACAGGCCATGGGCCGTCAGGCGGTCTTTCAGCGTCTCCATCTGCTCCGCAAAGCCTTGGAGCCGCTGCCGGTAATCTCCTGCCAGATCGCCGTTGACCGCGTCCAGAGACTGCAAAATCAAGTAGGACGGGCTGGTGGAGCCAAAGAGCGCCAGGGCCTGCCGGGCCTGCTCCCGGCAGATGGCCGGCGCATGGCGCCCCAGATGCAGATAGGCACCGCCGGTCAGGGCGGGCAGGGTCTTGTGGGCGGAATCGCAGCACAGGTCGGCCCCCAGATCCGCGGGATGGCGGGACCGGGGCAGGAATTTGAGATAAGCGCCGTGGGCGTTGTCCACCAGCAGCAGCACATCATGGTGGCGGCAGACCGCAGCCAAAGCCGCCACATCCAGACAGTTTCCCAGATAGTCGGGGCTGGTCACATAGACCGCCGCCGGCTTTTCTGATGCCCGGGATAACGCATCATCCAGCCGTTCCGCATCCAGGGGACAGGACAGATAGGAATCCGGCTGCGTCGGGCAGAGCCACAGCACGTCCAGATCCAGCAGTGCCGCCGCGCTGACAAAGGTCTTGTGGGCATTGCGGCCCGCGGCAATCAGAGGCCTTCTCCCCTGCTGCCGGGCATGGAGTGCCGCCAGATACAGCATGGCCCGGATGCACTGGGAGGAACCCTCGGTGGAATAGAGGGTCTCACAGCCAAAGAGGCTACTGGCGTTCTCCTCGCTCTCGCGGATGATCCCGTCCGCCTCGTAGAGACTGTCGGCTCCCCGGACTTCCGTGATGTCCCAGGATTCCATACCCAGAAGCCCTTTCCCCTTATGGCCGGGCATATGCAGCCGCAGGGGCTCACCGGCGGCATAGCCCCGGACAAAGTCACAGATGGGGGTATTCATGCGTCGCCCAAGGCCCGGGCCACAGCCACCATGATGGCGCACTCCATGCGCTTGCGGAAAAGCCTGCAGCCATATTCATAGACGCCGGTGACGGAGCCGGTGGCATGGTAGGCGTTGGCCGCGCAGCCGCCGGAGCAGTAGAGTCTGGCCCAGCAGTTCCGGCACTCCGGGTGGGCATAGACGTTGCAGGCAGCAAATTCCGCCTGGGCCTCCTGGTTGGTGACACCCTGGTAGATGTCGCCCAGCTTGAATTTTTCCTCGCCCACGAACTGATGGCAGGGATACAGGTCGCCCCAGGGGGTGACAGCCATGTACTCCGTACCGGAGCCGCAGCCGGAAATCCGCTTGTAGATGCAGGGGCCGCCGGTCAGGTCGATCATGTAGTGGTAGAAGGTAAAGGGCCGACCCTCCCGGTCCCGCTGGAGCATCAGCTCTGCCAACTTTTCATACTGCTCCAGGACAATAGGCAGGTCTTCCTCCGTCAGGGCGGCCGGATCCCCGGCGGCGCAGACCACCGGTTCCATGCTCAGCTCCGTGAAACCCAAATCCAGCATCTGCTGGATGTCCCGGAGGAAATCCGGGTTGGCATGGGTGAAGGTGCCGCGCATGTAATAGTTCTTGCCGCCCCGGGCTTCCACCAGCTTCTGGAATTTGGGGACGATGCGGTCCCAACTTCCCTTTCCGGCGTAGTCCACCCGGAAGCGGTCGTGAATCTCCTTGCGGCCATCCAGGCTCAGCACCACGTTGCTGCACTCCCGGTTGGCGAAGTCGATGACGTCGTCGTCGATGAGAATGCCGTTGGTGGTCAGGGTGAAGCGGAAATTCTTGTTGTACTGTTTCTCCACACTGCGGGCATAGGCCACCAGGTCCTTGACCACCTGGAAGTTCATCAGCGGCTCGCCGCCGAAGAAGTCCACTTCCAGATTCCGGCGGCTGCCGGAGTTGGCAATCAGGAAGTCCAGGGCCTGCTTGCCCACCTCATAGGACATAATGGCCCGATCTCCGTGGTACTTGCCCTGGCTGGCAAAGCAGTAGGCGCAGTTGAGGTTGCAGGTGTGGGCCACATGAAGGCACAGGGCCTTGACCACACCGGCGGTTTTCTCCTTGAGACGGCCCGCCATGGGCTCATAGGTATCCGGGGTGAACAGCTTGCCGGCGTCCCGCAGGGCCGCCACCTGGTCATAGCACTCCGCCAGCTCCCCGGCAGTGAGATTGGGATATTTCTCTCCCACGGCCCGGAGCACGGCCTCCCGCTCCTGGTTTTCGAACAGGCCGATGATATCATAGGCCACGTCGTCCACAGCGTGGACAGAGCCGGAACAGACATCCAGAACGATATTGTAGCCGCCCAGCCGGTATTGATGGATCATGATGGTTTCTCCTCTCTATACAGAAAAAATGCCGCCGAAGCCGGCGGCATTTCGGTATCTGCAATTACTTGCTCTCACACTGCTGGTTGGCAATGCCGCAGCTGGTTTTGCAGGCAGACTGGCAGGAAGTCTGGCATTCGCCGCAACCGCCATTCTTCGCGCTCTCACACAGATTGCGGGTTTCAATCGTCTTGATATGTTCCATGATAGCACCCTCCACAAAAAATGTTCCTAGATATGGTATCACATTCGGAAATCAAAGTCAACCGGAGCAGGCACTTTTTTGGCCGCTGCGCCGGGCATTGGCCAGCATCAGCTTCAGGCGGTTTTCCTGGTTGACCCGGGTTGCGCCGGCGTCGTAGTCGATGGCTACAATGTTGACGTCGGGATTGCGCTCCTTGATGGGCTTCATCATGCCCTTGCCGCAGATATGGTTGGGCAGGCAGCCGAAGGGCTGGGTGCAGACGATGTTTTTCACACCCTGCTCCGACAGTTCCAGCATCTCCGAGGTCAGCAGCCACCCCTCCCCCATTTTCACGCCGTTGTGGATGTAGTCCTTTCCAAGGGTCACCGTATGTTCAAAGGGCGTGGGTGCCGTAAAATGGCCGTCCTCTTGGATGATCGCCCCCATATCATTTTTCTTTTTGCACAAAAACCGATAAGCGAATTTGTAGATTTCATAGTTCAGCCGGCTGCCGCGTCCCAGCAATTCATGGTCCAGGACATTGTTGTACACGCAGTAGAGGCAGAAATCCACCAGGCCCGGCA
>CAMBCW010000240.1 GCA_945864925.1 uncultured Clostridia bacterium | reverse complement strand
GGGCAGGGGTATCGGTGTCGCCGCGGAATTCCTTGAACTGCTCCGGCGTCAGCTCGCACACATAGGCAAGGCCCTTTTTGATCAGCTCCACGGCGTATTCGTAGTCTTTCTCGAAATAATCGGAGCCGTAGAAGAACCGGTCGCCCCAGTCGAAGCCCAGCCAGTGGATATCCTCCTGGATGGCGTGAACAAACTCCACGTCCTCCTTGGTGGGGTTGGTGTCGTCCATGCGCAGGTTGCACAGGCCGCCGAATTTTTCGGCGGTGCCGAAGTCGATGCACAAAGCCTTGCAGTGGCCGATATGCAAATAGCCGTTGGGCTCAGGCGGGAAACGGGTGTGAACCGTCATGCCTTCATACTGACCGCCGGGGGCGATGTCCTCCGTAATGAATGCATGAATAAAATTCTGCGATTCTGCCGCTTTAATTTCGTCTGCCATACAGCACATCCTCTCGTAATTCATTCTAAATGAAGATTATAACCGATCTTTTGCAGATTCGCAATGACAGAAAATAAAATTATGAAGAAACTGAAAACAAAGCTGCTTTTTTGAAATTTGGGCTTTCCAAATCGCCTCTTATCATATAAAATAGATGAGACAGATCAGAGATAAGAGGAGTGTCTGCACATCATGAACGAACCCAAGTTTAAGCGCGTGCTTTTGAAGATTTCCGGCGAAGCCCTGGCGGGTGAGCAGCACCGGGGTCTGGATTTTGAAGTCATCGGCCAGGTCTGCGACGTGATCAAGAAGTGCGTGGAGCTGGGCGTCCAGGTGGGCGTCGTGTTCGGCGGCGGAAACCTCTGGCGGGGCCTGAAGGACGGCGGCGACCGCATGGAGCGCACCCGTGCTGATCACATGGGCATGCTGGCCACGGTGATCAACGCCCTGGCCGTGGCGGATTGCCTGGAGCAGCGGGGTGTAGAAGTCCGGGTCCAGACGGCCATTTCCATGGAAGCCATTGCAGAGCCCTACATCCGGGGCCGGGCCATCCGTCATCTGGAAAAGGGCCGCGTGGTGATCTTCGGCTGCGGCACCGGCAATCCCTATTTCTCCACGGATACCGGCGCGGTGCTCCGGGCTGCGGAGATTGAGGCCGACGCCATTTTGCTGGCCAAGAACATCGACGGTGTCTACTCCGCTGACCCCAGGAAGGACCCTGAAGCGGTAAAGTTTGACCAGATTACCTATGATGAAGTCCTGGCCCGCCATCTGATGGTCATGGATACCACGGCCACGTCGTTGTCCATGGACAATTCCATCCCCATCGTCCTGTTTGCACTGAAGGATCCCGAAAATATTCTGCGCGTCGTCATGGGCGAGCAGATCGGCACAATTGTGAAGGAGGCTTTTTAACATGGATTTCAAGGAATATACCCGGAAAATGGAAAAGACCATGGAGGTTCTCGGCAGCCAGTTCGGCTCTGTCCGCGCCGGCCGCGCCAACTCCCAGGTCCTCGACCGCATCAGCATCCCCTACTACGGCGTGGACACCCCCATCGGCCAGGTGGCCAGCATTTCCTCTCCCGATCCCAGAACCCTGGTGATCCAGCCCTGGGACGGCAGCCTGCTGAAGCCCATTGAGAAGGCCATTCAGGTTTCCGACCTGGGGATCAACCCCCAGAATGACGGCAGAATCATCCGCCTGGTGTTCCCCCAGCTGACGGAGGAGCGCAGAAGAGATCTGACCAAGCAGGTCAAGAAGTACGCCGAGGAGGCCAAGGTTGCCGTGCGCAACATCCGCCGCGACGGTATGGACGCCATTAAGAAGGCTGTCAAGAAGAGCGAGATCACCGAGGACGACCAGAAGAAATCCGAAAAGGATCTGCAGGAGCTCACCGACAAGTATATCAAGAAGGTTGACGAGCTCTGCGCCAAGAAAGAAAAAGAACTGATGGAAATCTGATAGGGAAACGAGACAGTCTGGGGAGTGTTGCGAAATTTGTTTTTGCAACACTCCCGTCGTTGAAGGAAAGTTTATGAAGCTGTTTGGAACCAATGAGACTGCGGCCCGGCAGCGGCCGGTGCCGCAGCATATTGCGATTATCATGGACGGCAACGGCCGCTGGGCCAAGCGCCGCGGCCTGCCCCGCACCGCCGGCCACGCTGCCGGCAGCGAGGTATTCCGCCAGATTGCCACTTATTGCCGGGATATCGGAGTGGCGTATCTGACGGTTTACGCCTTTTCCACGGAGAACTGGAAACGCTCCCAGGAAGAAATCACGGCCATTATGGGTCTGCTGAAACAATATCTGTTTGAGGCCCTGGAAAAGATGGAACGCGACCGCATCCGCCTGGAGTTCTTCGGCGATCTCAGCCGGTTGAGCCCGGAGCTGCAGGAGCTGGCGGCCCGTACCCGGGAGATCTCCCGGAAGTATGAAGGCTTCCAGGCCAATATTTGCCTGAACTATGGCGGCCGCGATGAAATTGTCCGGGCGGCCCGGACTTTTGCGCGGCAGTGCGTGGAGGGAACAGCCACGCCGGAGGCGCTGACGGAGGAACAGTTCGGCTCCCTGCTGTTCTCCGGTGGGATTCCGGATCCCGATCTGGTCATCCGGCCCAGCGGAGAGCTGCGGATTTCCAATTTCCTGTTATGGCAGTCCGCCTATGCGGAATACTATGTTACAGACGTCCTTTGGCCGGACTTCACGCCGGCGGAGCTGGAGAAGGCCATTGCGGCCTTTAACAGCCGGGACCGGAGATTTGGAGGCGTTAAACCATGAAAACAAGAATTCTGGTGGCAGTCATTGGCCTGCCGCTTCTGCTGGTGGTGCTGCTGGTGCTGCCGGCCATTGCCACGGGTATTCTCGTGGCGGCCATGTCCATTCTGGCGGTCTATGAGCTGCTGTTCTGCACGGGCCTGGTGAAGGACATCCGTCTCATGGCGGTATCTGCGCTCATGGCTCTGTTCATCGGGATCTGGAGCAGCGGCCAGCGGGAATGGAGCGCCTTTTTGGTGGCTCTGTGGCTGTACTTTATGGCCCTGTTCGGGCTGATGATTGCCGCCCACACCAAGCTGCGGTTTGAGAGCGTCTGCGTCTCGGCCTTTGCCGGCGTCGTCATTCCTCTGCTGCTGTCCCTGTCTCTTATACACATCTGACGCTGCCGACGATATGCAGTGTGT
>CAMBCW010000239.1 GCA_945864925.1 uncultured Clostridia bacterium | reverse complement strand
GCCCAGGCGGCGTCGCTCTGACAGGCTGTTCACCTTGATGACAGCGCCATCAATGTCATAGGCCAGATCATAACGTCCTGCATCAATCTGCTGAATCAGGCGCTCGGCCTGCTCCATATCCCGGCACAGATCATACGGAATGACCTTGAACCGCAGCTGACGCAGATAATCCAGCGTTTGACTGTGGTCCTGAAAATCCATACCCTCGGCCAGCTGCAGATTAAACACCAGAATGTCCAACTGCCGTTCTGCCGCAATTTTGGGATCCAATTGCCGCAGGCTGCCGGCGGCGGCATTTCTGGGATTGGCAAAGAGCGCCTCTCCCCGTTCTTCCCGCTTCAGATTGAGCGCTTCAAAAACAGATCTGGGCATAAAGACTTCCCCACGGACGATAAGCCGGTCCGGGGCATGGTCCAGAAGCATGGGGATGGATCGGATGGTTTTGAGATTTTCCGTCACATCTTCTCCCACAAGTCCGTCGCCCCGGGTTGCACCGCGGACAAACCGCCCCTCGCGATATTCCAGTGCCACAGACAAGCCGTCCACTTTGGGCTCCACGGTATAGACCGGCTCTTCCATGCTCTCCCGAATTCGGGCGTCAAATTCCCGCAGCTCCTCAAAAGAGAATACATCCTGCAAACTCTCCAGCGGGACAGCATGTGTCACCTTGTCAAACTGACTCAACGGCTCACCGCCGACGCGGCGGGTTGGTGACAGCGGCGATGCCAACTCCGGATAGGCCGCTTCCAGTTCTTCCAGCTCCCGCAGCATGGCGTCATATTCATAATCCGCGATCTCCGGGCGATCCAGAACATAATACAAGTGATTATGGCGCTCCAGCTCCCGCGTCAGTTGTTCAATTCTCTCTTTGGGTTCCATGTTTTTCTCCTATTCTACATTGACATAGCTTTGCGGCACATTTCCCACGATCACAGTTTCCGCAACGACCACGGCAGAGGTCACTTCCACGCTTTCCGTGCCGGCGGGAGTTAATATTGTCATAGTAATGCAGACATCCATCATAATCTGATGGGAGGTCTGATTGATTCCCGCTTCGGAAAAAACATTGCGAAATGCCGCGTCGGAGGCACTGATGGACATTACTTTCACAGGCAGCTTGGGTCCGGAGCCGGAAAACAGTTCCGGGAGAATCAGACTGCCCAGCGGTAGCCCCACTTCATTGACATCCAGATCCAACAGCATAGTGTCTACCACCGATAAGATCTGGGTTTTCAAGCGGTTGATTTCCGCAATGTTGGTCTTTAGGGCTGTGATGGCTCCGTTGATATCCTTTTCCAGGAAAATGATTCGGTCGTAGTCAATTTCTCCATTTTCCAGTAATTCCTCAATCGACTCATTGATGATATAGGATGCCCGGTTTGCGACTCTGGCCTTGGCAAGTTCCCGCAGTACCGGCGCAACTGACAGGCGCAAAAACAGCAGCAGCGCCACAAATACCAGCAGTAGCCAAATGATCAGCAGTCGCCAACGGTTTCTACGTTTCCATCTCATGGCGCACCTCCATCTCGTGGAGGTATATGCGCGGCGAACTTGTCCTATGACAGCTTTGTCATATGCGCAGCAGCCGTATTCGCCATCAGCTTCTTTGTACCGATCTCATCAAACGCGATTTCCAGCAGCGCATCGTTTCCCATGGGAAGCACAGACAAAACCATGCCCTTTCCAAACGCTTTGTGCAGCACCATATCCCCCTTGTGCAGGCTGAGTGCCAGCTTGGACCTGCCGGCAGCCGGTGCCACAGTGGAATACTGCTTCTTTCTCGGCGCCGCCGGCCGCTGCGGTATGTAACTGTCGAAGTCACCATACAGGTTAGACCGCTGCGGAATGTAACCCTGTTCCTGCTGCGGTCTGGGTTTCCGGTTGCTTTTGATCAGTTCCGGCGGCAATTCATCCAAAAACTGGGATGGCCGTCCATAGGTGGTATGACCATAAAGCATTCGCTGGCGGGCATAGGAGATGGCCAGCGTCTGCTTGGCCCGGGTAATGGCCACATAACACAGCCGCCGTTCCTCCTCCAAATCCTCCCGGCTTCCGGCGCTGCGCGAACTGGGGAAGAGCCCCTCTTCAAAGCCAACCAAACAGACATGATTGAATTCCAGGCCTTTGGCGCTGTGCATGGTCATCATCACAACAGCCTCAGCCCCTGCGTCATACTGCTCAATGTCCGTATAAAGGGCGATTTCCTCCAAAAAACCATTGAGGCTGGGATCATCCGTATTTTCCACATAGCTGATGATGCTGGATTTCAGTTCCCGGACATTCTCTGCCCTGGTGCGGCTCTCCGCATCGTTTTTTTCCTCCAGCATGGCCAGATAGCCGGTTCGGATCAGCAGCTCCTCATAGAAATCCGGCAGCGACATACTGTCCAGCAGTTCCGCACAGCCTTCGATCAAATCCCGGAAACGTTCCAGCTTTCCGGCCGCCTTTTCCAGAGGGCCATAGTCTGAGGCGCTGGCCACAATTGTATAGAGACTCATATCCTCGGCATCTGCCAGCTTCTGAGCAGTTTCCAGCGTCTTAAGGCCGATTCCCCGGGGCGGGTTGTTGATGATTCTGCGCAGGCGCAGATCGTCGCTGCGGTTGTTGATCACACACAGATACGCCAGCATATCCTTGACTTCCGCCCGGTCAAAAAAGCGGGTGCCGCCGATGATCCGGTACGGAATTCCATTGCGTTTGAACGCATATTCCAGTGCGTTGGACTGGGAATTAGTTCTGTACAGCACCGCAATATCTTTGTACTCCCGGCCCTTTGACAGTTTGAAGATCCGACTGGCCACAAAACTTGCTTCATCCGCTTCCGTTGCCGCCTCATAAACCTGAATCTGATCACCGGCACCGTTCTGCGTCCAGAGCGTCTTTCCCTTTCTCCCGCTATTGTGGGATATGACAGCATTGGCCGCATTGAGAATCGCCTGGGTGGAGCGGTAATTCTGCTCCAGTCGAATGACCTTTGCCGCCTTATACTGCTTTTCAAAATCCAGAATGTTCTCTATGGTGGCGCCGCGGAATTTATAGATGCTCTGGTCATCATCGCCCACCACGCAGATGTTCTCATAGCCGCCTGCCAGCAAAGAAGCCAGCAGATACTGCAAGTGGTTGGTATCCTGATATTCGTCGAGCAGGACATATCGGAATTTACGGTGATCATAACGCCGA
>CAMBCW010000238.1 GCA_945864925.1 uncultured Clostridia bacterium | reverse complement strand
GATTCCTCTACGTCTCGTGGGCTCGGAGATGTGTATAAGAGACAGCACCTTTGCTGAGCTGGTCTACAACGGCCAGTGGTTCAGCCCCCTGCGGAAGGCTCTCAGCGCCTTTGTGGACAGCACCCAGGAGACTGTTACCGGCACCGTGAAGCTGAAGCTCTACAAGGGCAACATCATCAAGGCCGGCGCCTGGAGCCCCAACTCCCTGTATTCCGAGAAGATCTGCACCTTCGGCGAATCGGACTACAACCAGGCCGACGCCACCGGCTTTATCAACCTCTACGGTCTGCCCACCCAGATCCAGGCCATGGTGGAGCAGGGAATGCTGTAAAAAGTATTACGGCGAACAAAGCATCTCTTGTAGGGCACGACCACTGGGCGTGCCGATGCAGGCAGCTGCATGGCGTGACCAACTGCAAAGCGGCGCGCCGGGGCCGTCGCGCCCTACAGTAAATCGTATAATTGACAACGGGGAGTTCGGCTGCGCCGAAGATTGGTATTTTGGTGCGGCTGGCTCCCTGCTGCTGTTTGAACGAGGTGGTTTATATGAAGCTCTGGTCCGGACGGTTTCAGAAGGAGACCGACGCCCTTGTCAATGATTTCAATTCTTCCATCAGCTTTGATCAGCGGATGTATCGCGAGGATATCCAGGGGTCTCTGGCCCATGCGAAGATGCTGGGGGATACCGGCGTCATCGCCCAGGCGGATACTGCGGCCATCACCCAGGGCCTGAAGGATCTGCTGGCGGATATCGAGGCCGGGAAGGTGGAATTCTCCGCCGACAATGAGGATATCCACATGAACATCGAGACGCTGCTGACCCAGCGCATCGGAGACGCCGGCAAGCGGCTCCACACAGCCAGAAGCCGCAACGACCAGGTGGCAGTGGATCTGCGGCTGTATCTGCGGCGGGAGATCGGGGAGATCAAGGACATGGTCCTGGATCTGATCCAGGTGCTGCTGAAGCAGGCCGCCGCCCATCAGCAGACGGTCATGCCGGGCTATACCCACCTGCAGCGGGCACAGCCCATCACTTTTGCCCAGCATCTGCTGGCTTACGGCAGTATGCTCCAGCGGGATGTGACCCGGCTGGAGGACTGCCAGACCCGCATGAATTGGTGCCCCCTGGGCTCCGGGGCTCTGGCCGGTACCACCTATCCCATCGACCGCTTTGAAACGGCGCAGCTTCTGGGCTTCGACGGCCCCATGTCCAACAGCCTGGATGGCGTCTCGGATCGGGACTATGTCATTGAGCTGCTGTCTGCTTTGTCCATCCTGATGATGCATCTGAGCCGCTTTGCCGAGGAGGTCATCCTCTGGTGCAGCTGGGAGTTCAAATTCATTGAACTGGACGACGCCTATTCCACAGGCTCTTCCATCATGCCGCAGAAGAAGAATCCCGATGTGGCGGAGCTGGTCCGGGGCAAGACAGGCCGGGTCTATGGCAGCCTGATGAGCCTGTTGACCACCATGAAGTCCCTGCCCCTGGCCTACAACAAGGATATGCAGGAGGACAAGGAGCCGGTATTCGATGCGGTGGATACGGTGAAGCAGTGTGTGCCGGTCTTTGCCGCCATGCTGGACACCATGAAGGTGCTGCCGGAGAACATGCTGGCGGCGGCCAGGAAGGGCTTTATCAACGCCACGGACTGCGCGGACTACCTGACCAAGAAGGGCGTCCCCTTCCGGGACGCCTATAAGGCCACGGGCCAGTTGGTGTATCTGTGCACCAGCCAGGGAAAGACCCTGGAACAGTTGACCCTGGAGGAATTCCAGAAGATTCACCCTGCTTTTGACGAGGGTGTCTACGCCGCCATTGACCTGCAGACCTGCGTCAGCCAGCGCCTGAGCTACGGCGGCCCCAGCGTTCCTGAAACCACCCGGCAGATGGAGGCTCTGGCCAAGTTTGTGAAAGAACACCGGTAATACACCGTTTGGAGGATACACCATGAATCAAAAACATTTTCTGAAGCTGCTAGATTTTACACCCGACGAGATCCAGCATTTCCTGGACGTGGCTGCTGATTTGAAGGCAAAGAAAAAGGCCGGCGTTCCCCACCGTATGCTGGAGGGCAAGCACCTGGCTCTGATTTTTGAAAAAACCTCCACCCGTACCCGCTGCGCCTTTGAGGTGGCCGGACGGGACCTGGGCATGGGCGTCACTTATCTGGATCCCTCCGGTTCCCAGATCGGCAAAAAGGAGTCCATTGCCGATACAGCCCGGGTTCTGGGCCGCATGTTTGACGGCATTGAGTACCGGGGCTTCGGCCAGGAGATTGTGGAGGAGCTGGCGGCCTATGCAGGGGTTCCTGTGTTCAACGGTTTGACCAACGAGTTCCATCCCACGCAGATTCTGGCGGATTTCCTGACCATTCAGGAGCATTTCGGGAAACTGCAGGGGATCAAGCTGGTGTATCTGGGAGACGCCCGGTATAATATGGGCAACTCCCTGATGGTGGGCTGCGCCAAAATGGGCATGAACTTTGTGGCCTGCGCACCCAAGGCCTATTTCCCGGATCCGGCCCTGGTGGAACAGTGCCAGGCCATTGCGGCGCAGACCGGCGCAACGCTGTCCTTCTCGGAGGACCCCATGGAAGCCACCAAGGGCGCCGACGTCCTCTACACCGACGTGTGGGTCTCCATGGGCGAGCCCATGGAGGTCTGGGCCCAGCGGATTGCAGATCTTGGCCCCTATCAGGTCAACCGGACGATTCTGGACAACGCCGGCCCGCAGTGCCGCTTTATGCACTGCCTGCCCGCGTTCCATGATCTGAAGACGACCATTGGCAAGGAGATGGGGGAGAAGTTCGGCCGCCAGGATATGGAGGTCACCGACGAGGTCTTTGAAAGCTCCCAGTCCATCGTATTTGACGAGGCGGAAAACCGGATGCACACCATCAAGGCCGTCATGGCCGTACTGATGGCCGGCCTGTAAAGATGCAAAGACCCTTGTGCCCCTTCTCCAGGGAGTACGAGGGTGTATAAACAATCCTCCGTATGATCAGCTCATACGGAGGATCCATTTTTTGCGGACACCGCCCATGCGGGGGCTTTTGTTATCAGCCGATAAAATCGATATCCGCCACGCAGATGAAATAGAAGCGATGGTCGGTGCTGTTGGCTAACACCAGAATATTTCCGATCTGGCCCAGGATGGTGCTGTTCTCCACCACCAGAGGCCCTGCCACCACGGTGGACGAC
>CAMBCW010000237.1 GCA_945864925.1 uncultured Clostridia bacterium | reverse complement strand
CGGCCCAACAGGGCACCGAACAGCAGCAGGAAACCCAGGACATAGAAGGAAAACTTGTAGTTCCGGCTGCTGAGGGTGGCTTGAAGGGCGCCCAAAGGGCAGGAACCCAGGGCGCCGGGGCAGGAATAGCAGTTCAGTCCGGGGACGCAGAGGTTTTTCAGAGGACCGGCGTACAGCTTGCCCTGGAGAAAGCCGGTCACATAGCCGTTGGTCAGGGCAGTCCAGCACAGTTGAATGGCTGTGCGCACCTTCTGACGCTTACCCAAGGCCGATGCACTCCATGCACAGGTTGACAGCTTTGCGCCAGACCACAGTATTTTCGCCCCGAATCACACCCAGAATCAGACAGACGGCTGCCAGCGCCACCAGCGCCCAGGCGGCCGCATTTTTTTGCCGCCGGGTCATGACGCCTGCTCCAACCGCTGGGCGATGACCTCCCGCCAGGAGGCCTCGTCCAGGGCGCCGTAGAAGCCCTGGCCCACCAGATTGCCGTCCCGGTCCACAAACAGGGTGGCGGGAACGCCTTCCACTCCGGCAAAGCCCAGCATGGCCAGACTTTCATTCAAAATCAGATTGGGATAATCGGCTTCCGCCGCCTCCAGCAGGTCCAGAGCCAACGCCACCTGGCTTTCGTCCGGCTGACCCTGCTGGTCCGTGACGTCAATGACGATTCCCAGAACCTGGACGTCCTCCAGCTCCTGGTGGAGCCGGCCCAGGACAGGCATTTCCTCCTTGCAGGGGCCGCAGAAGGTGCCCCAGACGTTGACAACCGTCAGAGCGCGTTCCGCGAACACGGACTCTGTGAGCGTGTCGCCGGTGAGGGTTTGCGCCGTAAAGCTGCCCAGGGGAGTGGGCGCTTCAGTCTCCGGCGCACGATCCGTTTCCTGTTGACTGGCTGCTTCCGGTGCCTCAGGGGCCGGTGGCGTCTGCTCCCCGGCTCTGCAGCCGGTCAGAAGCAGCAGCAAGAAACACACAAAGAGAATTCGTTTCATAGATACCTCACAAAATCAGGATGGAAGATCCAGCAGATCCAAAGAAAACCAGACGACATTCGGATCGGAGGAGGGGCCGTACAGGCAGTCATAGCTGGTGAAGTTCAGATCCAGCAGGCCTTTGGAGGAGTCGATCAATTCCGGTGCTCCGCCGCCGGCAGGAATCCGCCGGACACCTTCGCCGGTATAGTAGAGATAATCCCAATGGACCGCAAAAGGCCCCTGATCCCAGCCCTCCAGCGTCAGCGTTTGGGGCACGTCGTCTCCATACATGTCAAAAGCAACGACCTGGTCGGCTGCTTCCTGGCTGGTAGCGTAGAGCCAGCTGCCGCCGCCGTAGGTCAGCCGCGTGCCGATGGGGAAGTCCACGGACACGTCATACCAGGAGGCGGGATCCTCCAGGGGAATATAGCGGACCGCCTGGGTCTCCGGAAGAGGGATGGCGGCCTCCAGGCCCTCCACCAGAATGGCGCCGGCATAGTCGCGGTCGGCCAGGGTGCCGAGAATGGCGCCGTCGAAATCCAACTGCAGCAGGCCGCAGGCGTCATTGCCGGTGGCATAGATGAGGGTAAAGCCGCAGTCCGTCACAAAGAGCTTGCGAATTCCCGTGACCTGGGCCCGCAGGGGATAATCCTCCAGCAGGTTTTCCGTAACAGCGCCGGTCGCCGGGTCATAGGCGCAGACAGCGTCTCCCTCCGGCGGCAGGAAATAGAGCATGTCGCGGTAACAGCTGAGCCAGCAGCCCTGCAGACCGGTGTCCAGCGTGTCGCCCTCTCCCGGAATATGGAGGATGGTTTGATCAAAATCGCTGCAGAAGAAACAATCTGTTTCGTTTTCCGCAAAATGGGCATTTTGGGCGCTGTAGTTTTCGAAAGAATTGCCATAGGACCGGTAGCGCCAGGAAAAAGTATACAGGTCCATGGGCGCCTGTGCCTGGTCGATGCCTTCCAGTTCCCAGGCGGGGATGGCCAGGTTGAGATTCTGGCCGGTCTCATAGGTGGCATAGACCACACCGATCACCTGGCCGCGGTCATTGAGCAGGGGACCGCCGGAGGAGCCGGGGGAGATGGGGGCGGTGAACTGGAAATCCGTGTAGTCTGAATCCTGGCGGATGGCGCTGAGCATGCCGTCGGAAACCGTGAAGCCCACGTCCAGGGGATTGCCCATGGCGTAGACCCGGTCGCCTACGGTGACAGACGCGGCGTCTCCCAGGGAAAGCACCGGCAGGCCAGTGGACTCTTCCAGCTGCAGCAGCGCCAGATCCGCATTTTCGTCGGCATATACAACTGTTTCCACCCAGAAGTCCGTCCCGTCCTGGGCAATCGCTTCCACAAAAGAAGCGCCGGCAACAACGTGGAAATTGGTCATCACCAGGTCATCGGAAAAGAGAAGGAAACCGCTGCCGGAAGCGATATAGCTGCCGTATTCGTCATAGATGTAGAGGCAGAGCGCAGACTGGGAAAGACCGGCAATTTCCTGGCTGGTCATAACCGGCTCCTGCAGTTCCGTGTCCGGCTCCTGTTTTTTGCTGGGTTTCAGCGCGGTGCCCGGCTCCGGCTCCCCGTTGGAGTTCATCACAGAAGAGGCTGGCTGGGCAGGCGCCTCTGCGGCTTTTGGGGGCAACCAGGTGCGCCAGAAGAAGAATATGGCAACCACCAGAGCGACCACAATCACAGATAAGGCCGCCAGAAGCATCATGGCTGCAGTTTCCGTCCGGCGTTTGGCCGGAGGTGCAGATTGGACCTCTGGATGAATGTCCGTGCCAAGAGATTCACCACAGAAGGGACAGAGCAGCTGTTCCTGCTCCACTTCTTTGCCGCAGTGGGGACAAAACATAGGGCTCACCTCCGTGTCATTTCTTGTATCATAGCACAGAACTGCAAAAAAAGAAATGACTTTCCCGGAAGGAGCGTGTATAATACGGTAGAACTGATTTCCCGATGGGCAGATCCGTCGTGGAAGGAATGGAGCGTCATGATGATTACAGTTGAATCTTTGTTTGATTTATCCCATACGGCGGCTGCGCCCCTGCTGGCCCGGTGCCGGTATCCCTGGGAGGCTCTGCCGGAAATTGCCCGATTTATCCGGGAACTGGGCCCCACCCTGTCTGCGGAAGAATATGACCACCCCTCCGAGGAGGTTTGGATTGCCAAAAGCGCCCGGGTGGCGCCCACAGCCAGCATCACCGGCCCTGTCTCTTATACACATCTCCGAGCCCACGAGACGTAGAGGAA
>CAMBCW010000236.1 GCA_945864925.1 uncultured Clostridia bacterium | reverse complement strand
GGCCATGGACGCCCTGCGGGCCCGGTATGACCGGGCAGAACCGGCGGAGCAGCCGGGCATTGTTCTGGAGGCCCGCTATGTGCTGGCGGCTCTGGAAGGGAGGGAAGCGCCGTGCTGATTCGGAATATGACGGCCACCTTCGGATGCCTGGATCAGGCAGAGCTGACCCTGGAGCCGGGCCTGAACCGGCTGCGGCTGGACAACGAGCAGGGAAAATCCACCTGGGCCGCCTTTCTGACGGCCATGTTCTACGGCATTGACACCAGCAAGCGGTCCTCCAAGGGCCGCCTGGCGGAAAAGAGCCGCTACCAGCCCTGGAGCGGCAAGACCATGGCGGGCACCGTGGAGCTGGAATGGCAGGGCCGGGTGCTGGTGCTGCAGCGGACCTCCGAACGGGGCAAGCCCATGGCCAGCTTCCGGGCCTGGGATAAGGAAACGGGCCGGGACGTGCCGGAGCTGACGGCGTCCAACTGCGGCCTGACCCTGCTGGGGGTGGAGCGCAGCGTGTTCCAGCGCAGCGCATTTCTCAGCGGCGCGGAGCTGGCGGTGTCCCAGGATCAGGATCTGGCCCGGCGGCTGGGAAGCCTGGCCGCCACAGGCCGGGCCGAGGACAGCTATCCGGCGGCGGAGGAGCGGCTGAAGCTGTGGCAGAACCGCTGCCGCTACCATAAGACCGGCCTGATACCCGAGACCGAAGCCAAACTCCGTCAGACGGAGGGGACTCTGGAGGCGGTGGAGGCCCTGCGGCGGCGCCGCATGGAGCTGACTGCAGAGCTGGCCCGGGATACGGCCCGGGCGGACCAGCTGGAGCAGCAGGCCCGGACGGAGGCCCAGGAGCGCCGGACGCTGCTGCGCAACGCTCTGGAGCAGGCCCACATCCGGGCGGAGGCCAAGGCGTCCCAAACGGCCGCTCTGCCGCCGGAGCCGGAGCTGCAGCGGCTTTTGGCCCGGCTGGAGGCGGCCCGGGTTTCCGACTGCGGCCCGGAGCCACCCTGTCCCCCGGCCCTGGCAGGCGTCCCAACGGAGGACGTCTGGCCCAAGGCCCAGCGGGACGCGGCGGACTATGAGGCCCTGGCTGCGGCCAAAGGAGGCAGTCTCCTGCTGCCGGCGCTGCTGGGCGGGATTTTGGCGCTGCTGGCCCTGGCAGCGGGAATTTGGGGGCCGTGGCCCCTGTGTCTGGCCCTGGCCCTGGGAGCATTGGGCGCCGCTGCCTGGGGCGTGATCGTGTTGCGGCAGCAAAAAGAGGCAAAACAGGCCGGGGAACAGGCCCGGGCGCTGCTGGATTCCTACGGCGCGGCTTCCAAAGAAGAGCTGCTGACGGCCGCTCTGGCCCGACGGGACTGGCTTCTGGCCAAGGCCCAGGCGGAATGGCAGGCCTGGGAGCAGACGGCGCTGCTGGAACAGATTGCCGCCTTTGCTCCGGAGGCCGGCACGGCGGAGGCGGCCCGTCAGGCCCTGGAGCAGGCCCTGATCCTGCAGCGGCAGGCGGCGGAGGCCCGGCAGGAGCTGGAGCGGGCGGAACAGCGGTTTCAGCATGACCCGCCTGTGACGTCGAATCCCCAGGCGGTGGAGCTGCGGCGGCACTGCGCGGCCCTGCAGGCGGAGTTGGCCTCCGACGCCCGGCAGGAGGAGGCTCTGGGCGGTTGGGAGGCTCTGACCGCCAAGGCGGAGGGCCTGCGGGAGACGCTGACGGCTCTGGAAACCCGGGAGCAGGCAGTGATTTTGGCCCGGGAGGTCCTGGCAGCCGCCAATGAGCAGCTGGCTCAGGTCTATTCCCCCCAGCTGACGGGTCTGGCCGGCGAGTATCTGCGGCAGCTGACCCGGGGGCGGTATGACAGTCTGGTGCTGGAGCAGCCCCTGGAGCTCAGTGTCCGGGAGACGGAGACGGGTCTGGTGCGGCCTCTGGCGGCCCTGAGCCGCGGCACCCAGGATCAGGCCTGGCTGGCGCTGCGGCTGGCCATGACCCGGCTCTTGCTGCCGGAGGGGACGCCGGTGGTGCTGGACGACGCTCTTTTGACCTTTGATCCCGGCCGGGAGCAGGCGGCTTTGGAACTGCTGGCCCGGGAAAACCGGCAGGTGCTGCTTTTTTCCTGCCGGTAGAGCAGCATAAAAGCCGGAGGGGCGTCAGAACGACAGATTTTGTATGTCGTTTGACGCCGCTCCGGCTGTGTTGTCCGGCGTTATTCTGTTTCGTCTTCGCCGTCCTCCCGCAGGGCTTCCATCTTCTGGACTTCTTCTTCGCTCATTTCTGCGGCGGCCCGGTCGATTTTCCAGGCTTTCCATGTCAGCACGGCCACGAGAATCGCGCCGCCGCCCAGAAGGACAATGCCGACAATCAATAACGTCAGGGAGGGCGCGTCGGGCCCGCCTTTGCAGTAGGCGGAAATTAAGCCATACAGCCAATAGAGCACCAGACCAACGGCCAGGATCCGGAACGCCAGCGCGCCGTTGGCGCTGCGTACCTGGCGGAAATCCTCCCGCTTGCCGGATTCGGGCTCTTGCTTTTTATCCATTGAGAAACACTCCTTTTGTCTTGCGTTTTGTGGACTTTCTGCTATGATTATAATGGAAAAAAACCGGGCTGTCTACGACAACCTGAGAATGTGAGGCTATGATGAATCAACATGATTGTTTTTCCGCACCCGGCCGTACGGAAATCAGCGGCAATCACACGGACCACCAGCACGGCTGTGTTCTGGCCGGCGCTGTCAATTTGGAGACGGTGGCGGATGTGACCCTCAACGGCGCGGATATGATCCGCGTGGTCTCCGAGGGCTATGCCCCTGTGGAGATCGACCTGCAGGATCTGTCCATCCACGAGGAGGAAAAGAATACCACCGCCGCCCTGATCCGGGGCGTGGCGGCGAACTTTGCCCAGCGTGGAGCCAAGCTCCAGGGCTTCGATGCAGAGGTCCGTTCCACGGTGCTGCCCGGCAGCGGCCTTTCCAGCTCCGCTGCATTTGAGGTGCTGATGGGTACCATCCTGAACGAGCTGTTCTTTGACGGCAAGCTCACCGCCGTGGAAATTGCCCAGGTGGGCCAGTGGGCGGAAAACGTCTACTTCGGCAAGCCCTGCGGCCTCATGGACCAGACCGCCTCCGCGGTGGGCGGCATGGTGTTCATCGACTTTGCCGATCCCGCCAACCCCGTGGTGGAAAAGCTGGATTTTGACTTTGCCAAGGCCTGTCTCTTATACACATCTCCGAGCCCACGAGACGTAGAGGAATC
>CAMBCW010000235.1 GCA_945864925.1 uncultured Clostridia bacterium | reverse complement strand
CTGTAAATCTGCTGGCGATGCCTTCGGTGGTTCGAATCCACCTTCCCCCACCAAAATCCCGAATGCGAAAGCGTTCGGGATTTTACTTTTTACCTCTTACCTATTCACTATTACCTTGAACCGCATTCGGGATTTTGGTAAAGTAATAAGTAAGAAGTAATAGGTAATAAGTATGGAGAAATTCAATTCTATGAATTGAATTTCAAATTAAAAACAGGTGATATTATGGCTGACAGCCCCCTCCTTTCCAAGTCCAAGACTTTTGCGCTGGAGGTTATCAAAGTTTGTAACGAAATAAAAAGCACCAAGCGGGAATCCGTGCTCACCAATCAGCTCATCCGCTCCGGCACAAGTATCGGTGCCAATATCCGGGAGGCGTTTTATGGACACAGCAAGGCAGATTTTATTTCCAAGCTTCAAATTGCGCTTAAGGAATGTTCAGAAAGCGAGTACTGGCTGGAGCTTCTGATCGAAAGCGGCTATTATTCTGATATAGAAGTTTTGGTCCACTGCACCGAGTTGAAGCGATTGCTGATTGCTTCCCTGAATACCGCAAAATCGAAGGTGTAATGCTATGAAGTCCAAATGGCTCTTTTTTGATATTGGCTCTACCCTCGTTGATGAAACCGAGGCATACAATCACCGTATCCAGGAAATGATTCAGATCACAGCTGTTTCCTTTGAAGAATTTGACTGCATGCGAATTCACTTTGCAAAACAAGGGCTGAACGGTGATTCGGAAGCAATCAATCACTTTGGCTTGCAAAAGACACCTTGGCACAGCGAAGATGAGATTCCGTACAGTGATGCAGCCGAAACGTTGAAAGCACTGAAACTGCGTGGATACTGCATTGGCATTATTGCAAATCAAGCGATTGGGTCTTCCGCCCGTCTGGATGCCTGGGGTTTGCTGGAATATATCGATGCGGTCGCTGCATCTGCCGAGTTGGGTGTATCTAAACCTGACAAAGCTATTTTCGAACGGGCTCTTGATATGGCAGGTTGTTCTCCGTCAGAGGCCGCCATGATCGGTGACCGCTTGGACAATGACATCATTCCTGCTGCTGAATTAGGAATGGTTACTGTATGGATTCCAAACGGTCTCTCGATTTACCATGAACCATCCGAGTTCCGCTGCAAGCCGGATTTCATCGTAAATAATCTTTCCGGATTACTGAGTATCTTTGAATAAGACCATGTTTGTGGCTGAAAATCACCCGATCATTTTTGGCCACCACAGACAAACATCCGAACGCATCCGCGTTCGGATGTTTACTTTTTCACTATTCCTTCTTCACTTTTACCTATAAACGCATTCGGAATTTTGGGGAAGTATTTTTATGGTCAGAAAAACAGCGCATCCGCCCTGTCCTCTGACCATTTTCGTTTTAAATTCTTGGATCGAAGCAGCTCCATGCCGGTAATACCGCCATAAGTGCCTCGCAACGAGATTAGCGGCTGCATAAGCAGGTATCGTCTCGCCATTCAGGCGATTCTTGCTGGATCCGACTCCGCTTCGGCGCGGGGCCTTCTTCATCCTCCGCCCGGGAGAATTCCCGCTCAGCCGCTGCCAATCTGCAGGCTGATTTTTCATACTGTTTTCTCCAGGGTCTGCCCCAGAATGGGATACGAATGATGTGCGACGCGCACGTTCCACACGCACAGGCCCACGATGCCCCGGAAGGCCAGATCGGCGCCATACCCGGCCCAGACGCCGGGCAGCCCGAATCCCAAGTGAATTCCGAGCAGCCAAGAGACCGAGATATTCAGAGCGCCGCCCAGAAGCACCATGAGGAACGGCGTTCGCACATCGCCGATGGCTTTCAGACTTGACACCATGATTGCCGCCACGCAGCGCGCAATTTCAACCGCCAGATCCACTGTAATCAGCTGCATGCATGCATCCAGCATGGCCCCGTCGCTGAGGTAAAGCCGCAGAATTTTTCTGCCGAACAGCATAGCCGCCGCCTCCAAGGCAACGGTGGCGCTCAATGCCAGGAGCAAACTTTTTCTGAGACATCTTTTGGTCTTTTCCTCGTCGCCCGCGCCAAGAGCCAGACCGATAACGGTGGCTGTGGCGATGGCGAAGGCGTTGGCCGGCGTTGTCAGATAGTTCATCACGTTCGCGGAATAGCCGCTGATCTGCAGGGCCCGCGTGCCCAGCCTGCCGATCATGGAGATCACAACCGTCTGACAGAGCAAGTACAGGACGCCTTCCATGCCGC
This sequence comes from uncultured Clostridia bacterium, assembly GCA_945864925.1. Taxonomy (GTDB): domain Bacteria; phylum Bacillota; class Clostridia; order Oscillospirales; family Oscillospiraceae; genus Avoscillospira. The sequence goes on along the minus strand of CAMBCW010000235.1, from coordinate 1,023 downwards.
CGAAAAAGCCAAGGCGGAAAATTTTTCCGGTTGTCTGCAAGTATCCCTGTCTCCACGGCCCATGGAACAGCCGCAGCTCAATGCGCTTGTCTGTCCGCATCATCCACAGATAGAACAGGCTGCCCAGCATCTGTGCCGCGATACCCGCCCATGTGAAATGATAGATGGTCTGCTTCTGCGCAGGAACCAGCGTCAGCACCAGAAAATTCAGCAATACGCAGCTGCCGCTGATGAGAGTATTGCCTGCCATGGAGACCTGCATACTGCCAATGGCGCGGAAAGCGGTGCAGCAGGTCAGGTTGAAACCCTGGAACGCCGACAGTCCCAACGAGATCATCAGATACCCGCCGGCCATTTCCCGCAGTTCCATCGGAACCTTCAAAAAACCGCATATGGACGAATGGCCCAAAAAGCCGACGGCGCCCAGCAGCATACTGAACAGGAAATTGTCAACCAGCGCCACCGTCCAGACGTTGCTGCCCTTGCTGAACTGTTGGCATCCCCAGTAAGGCGCCAGCAGGATGCCCGCTCCCGCATAGAAGACAGAGTACAGATTCAGCATCAGCGACAAAAAGGTTCCAACGGCCGTTGTCGCCGCCACCGCATTCGCCAAAAAACGGCTTATGATCAGCGTATTCAGGTTGGCAATGACAAAAGCAAAAATAAGCTCCAGCACCACCGGCAGCAGAATGCGGCCCAGGGCAGCGTTCTCAGCCGGACTCGGTTTCTTTTGACCGGTCTTCCTCACAAGCATATACCTCAGAGCCTCCCATTTCCCATACAGCGCTTCGCCGGTGAACGCCCAAGGCGCCTTTCTTCCACACAGGCGTACAGGCAGCGGAGCCAGCCGGACCATTTCTGTCGGAACCCGCTGCCTGCGGCAGTTTTTCAGCAGATGGCATAAATCGTATGCGTGCCTTTTTTCAGTGGCCGGCAGCGAACGGTCCCCTGGGCGCTGGCTGAAAACCGCGGTCCTTTTGCCCGCCTGCCAAGCTTCTTCATTCTAGCTCACGCCTCTTCTCC
>CAMBCW010000234.1 GCA_945864925.1 uncultured Clostridia bacterium | reverse complement strand
CGATCAAAGCCTGCTTTGATCGAAAGCGTGTCGAAAAGACTTTTTCGACACGCTGTAGAAGCGGACCAGTCCGCTTCTACAGGGCATTGCATGGTTCAGGCAACAAAAATGGAAGCTGCAGCCAGATCATAATATATTGCAGCTTCCATCTTTGCTAATGTCAATCTTCAGTTGTATGAATGACAATGTCTGACCGTATTTTCGACATTATTCAGCCGCAATTTAACCGCAGCAGCAGCTCCCGCAGGGTCATTTTGTTGCTCCAGAGCTGGCGGTAGGTGGCGGTTTTTTCCTTACCCTGGGCGGAGAGCCGTTCCAGGGCCTCCAGGGTCTGGTCATACTCCGTCTGGAGCCGCCCGATGGCGTCTTCCAGGCGGCCCAGGCGCTCCACGGCCATAAGACCGTCGGCCTCGTAGCCGTGCTCCGTGGGGACGGTCAGCCGCTGGTACATGGTGTATCCTCCTTCAGGGCGGTGGCGATGCCGCAGAATACCCGGTCTACCTGGCTGGCCCGTTTGGCCAGCTGGCAGCACAGCCGCCCGGTGCGCTCCCGCCAGGCCCGCTCCTCCGGATCCAGAGGAACTACACCGCAGCCCAGCTCGTCGCAGATTACAATGCAGTCGGGAATATCCGCTTCCGTCAGATCCGGATTGGTACGGGTCAGGTTCTGCAAGCCGTATAAAATGGGCTTGTCCGTGGGCAGACTGGTGGCCACATCCGCCATGGTGTAGCCCAGGGACAAGGCGTAGTCCAGTTTACCCTGGTGGCGTCCGCCGATAATCAGTCTCATAATAGAACTCCTCCTTTTTGGGCCAGCACCATGGCCGCCAGGCACAACAGCTCGCAGATCTGGACAAACCAGCCCTCCAGATCACCGGTGATGCCGCCGAATTGGCGGCTGCTCATATAGATATAGTACCCCAAGGCCAAAGCCGCACCAGCCAAAACCGGCCAGCCTCCCAAAACGACCAGCCCGGCTGCGGCGGCCAGGAGCCACAAAACCAGAACAATCCGGTTGCTCCGCAGATCCGAGGCCTGGGAGAAGGACGCCAGCAAACCGGAACCCCGGGCGTTTTTCAGGGTCACAGCACACAGGCCTGACAGGCTCCGGGACAGCACCGGGATCAGGGCCAGGGCTGCACAGGGCTGTACCTCTGCCCAGAGGGCCGTAAACAGAAGCAGATAGCAGCCCAGGCCGATGAGGGCGAAGGCGCCTGTATGGGAATCCTTGAGAATTTCCAGCTTCCGCTCCCGGCTCTGATGGGAGCCAAGAGCGTCGCAGGTATCGCAGAAGCCGTCCAGGTGGATGCCTCCGGTGACGGCGATGGGCAGCAGCAGCGCCACTGCGGCAAACAACAGTCCGCCCATGTGCAGCGCTTCCGCCAGCCAAAACCAAATCAGCTCCAAACCGCCGATCACCAGGCCGATCCAGGGAAAAAAGCAGAACACATAGGCCATGGACCGGTCGGACCACTCGGTTTTGGGCGTGGGGAGCTTGGAGTACATGGACGTCGCCAGAACAAAGGAACGCCAGAGGGTTTTCATCGGGATTCTCCCTTCTGCAGAATGGGGATGCCGCAGCAGACCTCCCAGACCTGGTCGGCTTGGGCGGCGATGGCGCGGTTGAGCCGGGCCAGAATTTCCAGGTAGGCCTCCGTCTCCGGGGCGTAGGCAATGCCGTCGGAGAACAGCTCGTTGGTGACCACCACCACATCCCGGCAGGCATCCGTCAGATGGCACAGACCCCGCCAGATCCGGTCATAGGCTCCTTCAAAGCCCTCGGGGCCGAAGCACTCGTTGGCGCAGAGGTTGGATAGGCATTCCAGCAAAGCTGCGCCGCCGGTGGGAAGGGCCGCTTCGAACAGACGACGGGGCGCTTCGATGGTCTGGAAACCCTTGTCCCGGCGCATGGCCCGGTGGCGGGCCACCCGGGCGCGGCTTTCGTCGTCCCAGACCTCCATGGTGGCCACATAGAGCCGTGGCCGGGCGGCGCAGGTCAACACCAGGGATTCGGCATATTCCGATTTCCCCGATGCCGCGCCGCCGGAAACCAAAATGTACATAGGGCCTCCTAGCTCTGGGGCGTGTAGGCTTCCATGTTGATATCGGCAAAGGTATCGCCGTTATAGACGGCCATGGCCATGTCCAGAATGGGCATAACAGCCACGGCACCGGTGCCTTCGCCCAGGCGCATGCCGGCCTGAAGAATGGGCTTGACCCCCAGGGCGTTGAGCACGGGCCAGCCTGCCGGCTCGCCGGACAGGTGGCTGGCCAGCATATAATCCCGGGCCGTGGGGCAGAGGGTGGCGGCGGCCAGTGCGGCGGCAGCGGAGATCAGGCCGTCAATGAGGATGGGCACATGGTACACAGCGCCGCCCAGAAAAGCGCCGCACAGGCCGGCCAGGTCAAAGCCGCCCACCTTGGACAGCACGTCCACGCCGTCGGAGGGATCGGGCTTGTGCCGGGCTATGGCAGTTTCAATGGCCCGGACCTTCCGGGCAAGGCCCTCGTTGGACAGGCCGGCGCCGCGGCCGGTCATTTCGGCGGGGGAACGGTTCAGAAGGACAGACAGCACGGCGGCGGAGGTGGTGGTGTTGCCGATGCCCATTTCACCGGTGGCAATGAGCCGCACCCCCCGTTCCTGCAGGTCCCGGATGGTCTCCACACCCACGAGAATGGCCCGCTCCGTCTCCTCCCGGGTCATGGCCGGCTCCTGGACGAAATTCCGGGTGCCGCGGCGGATGTTTTTCTGCACCAGGCCTGGATGATCCACAAGATTGGCCATGCCGACGTCCACAGGGCAGATTTCCGCCCCGGCCACCCGGGCCATTTTGCACACGCTGGACTGCCGTTTGGCCATATTGGCGGCCACGATGGCAGTGATCTCCTGGCCGGTCTGGGTGACGCCCTCGGCCACGACGCCGTTGTCGCCGCAGAAAATCGCCACAGCCTTGTGCTCAATGGAAAAATCCGGGGTGCCGAAAATACCGGCCATCCGTACCACCATCTCTTCCAGCAGGCCCAGGGAACCCAGGGGCTTGCCCACGGCGTCCCATTTTTTCTGGGACAGGGCCATGGCCTCCCGGTCGGCGGGGGTGATGCTGGAGAGAACCTCTTGCAGAATCATCAGTGTCACTCCTTCATATGATAAAGGGCCTGCCGCAAAATTCGCAGCATGCACAAAAGATGACTGCACCAAGGCTCCCCTGCGTCTGTCTCTTATACACATCTGACGCTGCCGACGATATGCAGTGTGTA
>CAMBCW010000233.1 GCA_945864925.1 uncultured Clostridia bacterium | reverse complement strand
AGATTCCTCTACGTCTCGTGGGCTCGGAGATGTGTATAAGAGACAGGCATAGGGCCACCGCCCCCGCACCAGCAGCTCCAGGGCTCCGTCGGCGTCCAATGCCGTCTCGAACACCCCGCCCCCTGCGGTCAGGTCGTGGCTTTGACCGTTGAGCCACAGGGCCAGGCTGCTGAGATGGCTGTCCGGCTGGGAGGCTTTCAGGCGCACAAACACCGGCTGACCCGCCGAACCCAAGCCGGTCAGGGTCTGGCCCGCCGTAATCTCCGCCTGGGAGCCGTCGGCCGTCAGCACCCAACCGCCGCTCTGGGCCTGGGCTGCGCAGCCCGACAGCGTCCAGCTGTCCAGGGCCTTGTTTTCCACCGAAAAGGCCGGCCGCAGCCACAGCTGCCCCACGGGGAAATCCGCCTGGGGGTTCTGGGCCGAACCCGGCGTGTCCATGGACACCCAGACCCGGCCGCCGTAGATCCGCTCCAGCAGAGCCGCCGCCAGCTTCTGTTTGGTGATGGAGCCGTCCACCAGGGTGCCGGCAGCCGCCTGCTGCACCGCGGCATAGGTCTCAAGGATGGCCGCCTGGACGGTCCGGGCCGTCAGACCGTCCTGGGGCCGGAAGGGCAGCAGTGCCGCCGCCTCTTCGCCGTTGAGATCCGCCACCAGCCGGTTGAGACTCTCCCGGGTCTCGTCGTGGAGCAGCTGCAGATCCGCCCGCACCTGGGCCTCATCCGGCTCATAGGTGGGAAAATCCGCCGGATTTTCCCAGGATTTCGTAAATTCCAAAGGCGTAAAGCCCATATTTTCCTCCTCCTTTTCTCATGATCCCAAAAAGCGCCGCACCCCCAAGCCTCCCCCGCGTAAGGGGAGGTGGCCCGCAGGGCCGGAGGGATCGTTTGCTGCCAGCAAAATACGTTCATTTTGCATTCTGCATTTCTCATTCTGCATTCTCATCCCCATAGGCCCGCTCCGCGCTGTAGCCCATGAGCTGGGCAAAGGCGGCCCGGTCCTCCTGCAGCCGCCGCAGCTCCTGCTCCTGGGGCACGGGGAGCTGCGGCCGGGCCGGCCGGGACTGCCGCCCCAGCCAGAAGCCCAGGGCCAGCAGCGCCGCCGCCATCAGAACCTCCAGCATCTCATCTCCCCCTTTCCATCAAACTGGCCGTCATCTCCGCCGAGACGATGGACATATCGCACCCCGGCTCCCGGTTTTCCAGCCGCAGGGCGAAATACCGCACATGGCGGCAATTGGGCTTTCGCACGGCCACATGGGCAAACCGCCGCACCCCCAGGAACCGGAAGGCCAGATTTCTGGGCGTCAGCCGCCAGCTGCGGCACTCCAGGGGCGTCAGATCTTCCCGCTGCTCCAGGTCCGTGGCGTAGGAGAGGGTAATGACCGTGTCCGTGTCGGACCGGGTGGCCAGCACCACCCGGCGGACATGCTTCAGCCGCTGGTCGGTGCCGAAGGTCTGGGCCGGAAACTGGTAGATCTTCTCAATGGCCCCGCCATAGTCCCGGAAGGTCCGGGAGAACTGGCTGATGCGCCCCTGGCTGTCCAGGTGGTAGATCCGGCGGCTGCCGGTGAAGGGCAGCCCCTCGTCGGCCCCGGCGGGCAGCGTGTCCCCCCGGAAAAAGTCCACGGCGGCAATGGCCGTGAAATAGAACCAGCTGGGCCGGTCGGGGGACGACAGCCCGTGATCCCACACGAAGGCCTCTCCCCCGGCGCAGACCCAATACCGCTCCCCGTCCTCCAGGGCGCAGACCGGCTGGCCGTGCCGCACGGCCTCCAGCAGCCCCGGCCGCCGGTCGCCGCCGTTGACCCGGCGGCTGATGCACCGCACCTGGTTTTCCAGGGCCGCCGTGGTGTCCTCCAGGCGGCAGACCCCGGCGTAGCTGCTGCACCACACCAGGTTGTTCTCCACCAGCCGGATGGTCCAGGGCAGGTCGCAGCCCAAAACGGCGTTGACCGGCGTATAGTCCAGGGTCAGGTGGGCCCGGTCGCCGATGGAGGCGGTGCCCAGCAGGCACCGGCCCACGGCGTGCTCCTTGAACACCACCAGGTACCCCGCCTGCTGGCCGAAGCCCGTCACCGGCTCCAGATTGTCCCCGGCCAGGTTGTAGCTGTCCATGGGGAAGTAGCCCGGATCCATGGCGACGTGGCTGCCGTTCCAGAAATAGGCGTTGGGCTGGGCCTCAGACCCGGCTAAAATCAGTACCGCCCCGCCGGTTCCGCCGTAGACGCAGCCAAAGCGGCAGTCCATGACGCTCTGTTCGGCGTCGGGGTTGGCCTTGCGGTAGGTGATCCGCACGGTGTTCAGCTCCGGTGGATCCTGGACCGGCGGCGCCGCCGGGAAGGTCACGGTGCCGGCCTCCAAATCCGCCGTCCAGTCGGAGGTTTCGGCCCCATCCACCTCCACACGGTCGATGGAATCCACCGCCTGCACCGGCAGATGGTAGACCCGCACCCCCACGGTGAACACCACGCTGACTGCCGCGCCGTTTTCCGGCGCCGTGTCCAGGGTCACGGTCAGCTTGTCGTCGGAGAGGGTGTATTCCGTGGGGTCCAGCAGGGTGGTTCCCACATACACCTGCTCCACGGAGGCCACCGGCTCCCCGTCCTGGGTCTCGTAGTGAAACTGGGTGGCCGTGCCGTTGGCCGTGAAGCTGACGCCCCGGCTCTCCCGGGCAGCGTGATACCACACGGTCTTTTGAGGGCTGAGCCGGTTTTCCGGCTGATACAGGTCCCCGCTGCCGTCGGGCCCACAGTTGATGACCGTCACAGGCACATAGGCCTCCACGTCCGCCGCCGCCAGCTGCTGGCCGTCCCAGGTAATTTTCTTGAACGCCCCCGTGGTCTTGTACAGCAGGGCGTCCTGGTACCGCAGGAACGTCCCCCGCACCTGGGGCAGGCCGCCGCAGAGCTTTTCCAGGGTCATGTCCGTCCCCGGCACTCCGGCATAGAGGCCGTCGCCGATGTGGGCCACGGCCCTGCCCCAGTAGAGCCGGTCGTGGCAGCACAGCCCCGTGCCCAGGGCCTCCGTGGTCAGCAGCTCCTGCCCGTCCCGGCAGCCCAGCACGCCATCCCTCCACCAGAGGTTCCGCATCTCCGGACTCTCGTCGGTACCCATGCGGTATTCCAGCTCCCGGAGGTTCAGTCCCCCGGACAGGTTCCGGAACGCCACGGTTTTCTCCGCCGGCGGCGAAGGCAGCTGCCCCGATGAAATCAAAAACTTATTTGCCATATTTCCCTCCCACCCCGAAAAAATGAGTCCGCGCAGCGGACACAGACTGTCGAGAAACCCTCTGCCGAACGAAACGGAACCAGGTTCCAATCTGGCA
>CAMBCW010000232.1 GCA_945864925.1 uncultured Clostridia bacterium | reverse complement strand
CCCGCACGGCTTTCATGGTCAGCAGTTACGGATCAGCGGGGCGCACGCCGACGCGCCAGAGCTTTGCACGCCGGGACAGCGGCGCCACCGCATGGCCGCAATGCTCCACAAATCGCTGGCGGATCCGGGGGCATTGGCCCAGGCCCTGCAGAACGCACTGCACTTCATATCCCATGGTTTCCAGCTGCGCCTTCCAGGAATCCTCTTCTCCCGCCATGTCATTGCGGGCATGATCCCCCGCAACCAGCATAAAGGGAGCCAGAATCACCCGGCGGATTTCCGGCAGCCGGGACAGCTGTCCTTTCACGCTCTCCAGGGTGGGATAGCCCTCCACCGTAGCCACGAACACCCGGCTGCAGCGGGCCTGGAGCATATGCTCCATCTGGGCATAGGCAGAATTGGCAAAGTGCGGCGTGCCATGGCCCATCAGCACCAATGCCTCGTTTTCCTGCGGCGCCGGGAGCCACTCCAACAGAGCATCCGCCACTTCGGCATAGTCCGCCTCTGCGTGCAGCAGCGGCATGCCCACCGAAATCTGCATCCGCAGCCGGTAGGGCTCCAGCTGGGCCAGCATTTTTTCATATTCCTCACCGTGCATCACATGGGTTGACTGCACCGCCACATGGGTAAAGCCGTCCGCTTCCAGCCGCTGCATGGCTTCATCCACCCGGTCAATCTCCAGACCGTCGCGCTGACGGAGTTTTTTGATGATCATACCACTGGTGAAGGCCCTGCGCACCTCCCAGCCGGGATATGCCTGGGCCAGGGCGCGCTCTGTGGCGGTGATGGTCTGCTCCAGGGTATCGGGATAGGTGGTGCCAAAGGACACAGCCAGAATTGCTTGTTTCATCATTTTCACTCTCTTTCATTTCGGGATGCAGTATACAAAAGGGCATTGCAGATAGCCGCAGCCAGATTGCTGCCGCCCTTTCGGCCCCTGGCAACAATCCAGGGACAATCCATTTCCATGGTCAGCTCCTTGGCCTCCACCACATTGAAAAAGCCCACCGGCACGCCGATAATGAGCGCCGGCGCCGGCAGCGTTCCCTCCTGCCACAGCTCATAGAGCCGAGCCAGGGCCGTGGGGGCGTTGCCGATGGCATAGACCAGGGATTTCCCCATGGACGCCGCCCGTTCCATGCTCACCGTCGCCCGGGTGACACCCCGTTCCTTGGCCTGCGCAGCCACCTCCGGATCCGCGATAAAATTGTACACCTGTCCGCCGAATTTGGCCAGCACCCGCTTGTTGATTCCGGCCATGGCCATGGTGGTGTCGGTCACAATATCCGCGCCGCCGCGCAGCGCCTCCACCCCCCGCTGCACCGCAGCCTCGGAAAAGCAGAGATTATCCGCGTAATCAAAATCCGCCGTGGTATGAATGGCCCGGAGAATCACCGCCTCATTTTCCGGCGGCAGGGGCCGCTTCAGCTCGGAACGGATGATTTCCATACTTCTGGCCTCAATTTCCGCCGGGGCCACCCGCTGCAGCTCTACGTGCATATGCCTTCCTCCATGATCGCATAAATTCTTTCCAGATCCAGGGACCCGCGAACACCGTCGGCCAGCAGATCATACTGCCGCTCCTTATAGGCGTCCCAGTCCTCCACACCCTGGGCCGGGTCCAGTCCCTTGGCCCGCAGCAAACAGGAAACAAAGGTCTGGGCAAAGGCGCCCTGGTCGAAGATTCCGTGTACATAGCTGCCCCAGACGTTATCCCGGGCCATGCCGTCAGATTTGACCATGCCGTTCTGTTCCAGCCGGGTCAGATTAGTCAGGCCCTCGGTACGTCCCATATGAATCTCATAGCCCGTGAAGGCGGTACCATTCAGTTCCCGGAAAATGCCCTGGGCCTGCTCCATGCGGCCCGTCACCCGGGTCCGCTCTTTCTCTCCCAAAAACACGGTATCCGCTTCCAGAAGGCCCATACCCCGCATGTCGCCGCCGGCCTCCACACCGGTGGGGTCCGAGATGGAACGGCACAGCATCTGATAACCGCCGCAAATTCCTACCACAGCACCGCCATTGGCAGCATGCTTCAAAATTGCTGCCTCCAGACCGCATTGCCGCAGCCACCGCAGGTCCTCCATGGTGTTTTTGGTGCCCGGTAGGATGACCACGTCGGGGCTACCCAGCTGTGCAGCGGTCTTGACATAACGCAGGGAGACTTCCGGCAGACGGGACAGGGAATTGAAATCCGTAAAATTGGAAATCCGCGGCAGGCGAATGACGGCAATGTCCACCAGTCCCCTGCCGCCGGCACTGTCAAACCGCTCCGTCAGGGAGTCCTCATCATCCAGATCCACCTGCAAATGCGGCACCACGCCCACCACCGGGATGCCCGTCAGCTGCTCCAGCATCTCTACGCCGGGATCCAGAATGGTCTTGTCGCCCCGGAAATTGTTGATGATGAGGCCCTTAATTCTGGCCCGTTCCTCCGGTTCCAGCAGGGCAACCGTACCATAGAGAGAGGCAAACACGCCGCCCTTATCAATGTCGGCGCACAGCAGCACCGGCGCTCCCGCCAGCTTGGCCATGCCCATATTGACGATGTCCTCCTGCTTCAGATTGATCTCGGCAGGGCTTCCCGCCCCTTCCAGCACCATGATCTCATGACTATCCGCCAGAGTATGGTAGGCCGTCAGAATATCCGGAATCAGCTGCTTTTTGATTTTAAAATATTCCCGGGCACTCATAACGCCCCGCACCTGGCCGTTGACTATGACCTGGGAGCCGGTGTCGTTGGTGGGCTTGAGGAGGATGGGATTCATCTCCACCGTGGGCGCGATCCCGGCCGCCTCCGCCTGCATCACCTGGGCGCGGCCCATTTCCAGACCATCGGCGGTGATGAAGGAATTGAGCGCCATATTCTGAGACTTGAAGGGCGCAACCGTATGTCCATCCTGCCGGAAAATGCGGCAGAGCGCCGCTGCCAGGAAGCTTTTACCGGCGTTCGATGTGGTGCCCTGCACCATGATTGCCTTTGCCATGGTCATTCCTCCAATTCCGCGCTGAGCATGCGCAAAAATGCTTCGTTATCCGCGGGCTGCCGCACGGCGGCACGGTACCAGTCCGGCCCGAGGCCGCGATAGTTGGCACAGCTGCGCAGCAAAACACCCCGGCGCAGCATCCGCTCCTTCAGATCGCGGATGCCAGGCAGACGGAACAGCAAATAGTTGGCGCTGCCCGGAATCACCTGACAGCCCAACCGGGTCAGGCCCTGCTCCAAAATCGGGCGCTGCACTTCCAGAACCTGTCGCCCGCCTGCCGGCCAGTCCGGCACTTGACAGCCTGTCTCTTATACACATCTGACGCTGCCGACGATATGCAGTGTGT
>CAMBCW010000231.1 GCA_945864925.1 uncultured Clostridia bacterium | reverse complement strand
AATCGTACTTCAGCAGGTGAGCCAGCATCTTGGGGGAGGTCAGGTCGTTGATGGCCACGACTTCAAAACCCTCAGCGCCGAACATCTGGCGGAAAGCCAGACGGCCAATGCGGCCAAAACCGTTAATTGCAACTTTAACAGACATGATTTGTTTTCCTCCTTCAAATTCCACCGGCGAATCCGGCGGCAAAAGTATGTTTTCATACTTTTTTTATTGATTTCATTATAATCCATTTTTCCCCCGGTGTAAACCTCGCAGTTTTGATGAAACCAGCAGAATTTCGCCGTTTTTATCTGTGAAAAATGGATACATATTGGAAACCGCAGTCAGCCGGAAACAGGGGGGATGCGGGGCGCGGAAACAAAAAATGTCAGGTTTACTAAAAAAGATTTAGAATTTTTGTGGAAGCCGGCGGACACCCTTCCTTGCGCCCGTTATGGAAACGTGATAGAATAGGAACAAAGTAAAGGGGGAGTGACTATGGCGACATTTACGGTGAACGGCCGGACTGTGACGGTGGAACGGAACCAGAAGCTGATCCGCTTTCTGCGCGATGAGCTGCGTCTGACTTCCGTGAAGGACGGCTGCAGCGAGGGCGCCTGCGGCACCTGCACGGTTTTGCTGGACGGAAAGCCGGTGCGTGCCTGCGTGCAGCAGACCGATAAGCTGGAGGGCAAGCACGTCGTCACGGTGGAGGGCCTGACGCCCTTTGAGCAGGAGCTGTATACCTATGCCTTCGGCGCCGCCGGCGCTGTGCAGTGCGGCTTTTGCATTCCCGGCATGGTTCTGTGCACCAAGGCCCTGCTGGATCAGAATGACAGTCCCACGGAGCAGGAATGTGCCGCGGCCATCAAGAATAATATCTGCCGGTGCACCGGCTATGTGAAGATTATCCGGGCCATGCTGCTGGCGGCGGAGCTCAAGCGCAGCGGCGAAATCCCGGCATGCAGCGGCGACTGGTCCCTGGGCCAGCGGGTGCATCGGATTGACGTCCGGGAGAAGGTTCTGGGCTATGGCCAGTACCCGGACGATGTGTATCTGGACGGGATGATTTATGCGTCTGCCGTCCGGTCTGCCTACCCCAGAGCCAGGGTTCTGGCCATCCATACCGATGAGGCCCGGGCGCTGCCCGGCGTGGTGGGCGTGTTCACCGCCGCCGATATCCCGGGGCAGAACAAGGTGGGCCATCTGAAAAAGGACTGGGACACCATGATTGCCGTGGGCAGCATCACCCACTATCTGGGCGATGCCATCTGCATTGTGGCCGCCGAGAGCCAGGAGATCCTGGAGCAGGCCAAAAAGCTGGTGCGGGTGGAGTATGAGGTGCTGGAGCCTGTGCGCAGTCCCCGGGAGGCCATGGCTTCCGATGCGCCGCTGGTTCACAGCGGCGGCAACCTCATGGCCCACAAGCATATCCAGCGGGGCAACCCCACGGAGGCCATCGCCAAATCCCGGCATATTCTGACCAAGCGGTTTTCCACACCCTGGACGGAGCATGCCTTTCTGGAACCGGAGTGCGCCGTGGCCTATATGGACGGAGATCATGTGATGATTCTCTCCACGGACCAGAGTGCCTATGACACCCAGCACGAGACGGCGCCCATGCTGGGCCTGCCCATGGAGCGGGTCAAGGTCCAGAACATGCTGGTGGGCGGCGGCTTCGGCGGCAAAGAGGATGTGACGGTCCAGCACCACGCCGCCCTGGTGACCTATCTGACCGGGCGGCCTGTGAAAGTCAAGCTGACCCGGGCCGAGAGCCTCCTGATTCACCCCAAGCGCCATCCCATGGACATTGAAATTTCCATGGGCTGTGACGCAGAGGGCAATATTCAGGGCGTGGTGGTGGAGGTCATCGCCGACACCGGCGCCTATGCTTCTTTGGGCGGGCCGGTGCTGGAGCGGGCCTGTACCCATGCTGCCGGACCCTATCACTATGAGAATTTTGAGTGCGACGGCTGGGCTTACTATACCAATAACCCACCGGCCGGCGCCTTCCGGGGGTTCGGCGTCACCCAGACCTGCTTTGCCGTGGAGAGCCTGCTGAACCAGATGGCGGATCTGGTGGGCATTTCCCCCTGGGAGATCCGCTACCGCAACGCCATCCGCCCCGGCGAGGTCCTGCCCAACGGGCAGATTGTGGACAACAGCACCGGTCTGGTGGAGACGCTTCTGGCGGTCAAGGACCAGTATGAGAGCGCCAAATATGCCGGCATTGCCTGCGCCATGAAGAATGCCGGCGTGGGCGTGGGCATCCCCGATACGGGCCGGGTGCGGCTGAGAATTGAGGACGGAAAAGTGGCCATCTACGCCGGTGCCAGCTGCATCGGCCAGGGCGTTGGTACGGTCCTGGTGCAGATTGTCTGCACCATTCTGGGGCTCAGCCGGGACCAGGTGGTCTATGTCCGGGCCAATACCTTCACCACCCCCGATTCCGGCACCACCTCCGGCTCCCGCCAGACCACGGTCACCGGCGAAGCCTGCCGCCGGGCCTGCGTCCAGCTGAAGGAGGCCCTGGAAGGCAGAACTCTCCGGGATCTGGAGGGGCAGGAGTTCTATGCCGAATATCTGGCCAAAACGGACCCTCTGGGGGCAGACGTCCCCAACCCCGTGTCCCATGTGGCCTACGGCTACGCCACCCAGGTGTGCATCCTCAATGAGGAAGGCCGGGTGGAGAAAATGATCGCCGCCCACGATGTGGGCAAAGCCGTGAACCCCATGTCCTGCGAGGGGCAGATTGAAGGCGGCGTGGTCATGTCCCTGGGCTTTGCTCTGACGGAGCAGTATCCGCTGGTGGACTGCAAGCCCACGGCGAAATACGGAACCTTGGGCCTGTTCCGGGCCAACCAAATTCCGGAAATTGAGGCCATTGTGGTGGAAAAAGAGGGACTGAACGTGGCCTGCGGCGCCATCGGAATTGGAGAGATCACGTCCATTCCCACGGCGCCCGCCGTGGCGGACGCCTACTTCCGCTACGACGGCAAGTTCCGCACCAGCCTGCCCCTGGAGGGCACACCCTACGAGCGGAAGAAAAAGTAATCACGGCGGCCCGAATCCCTTACATGACACACCGTAGGGCGGCCAGACCCCTGGCCGCCGCATGCATGCGCATTGCCGGTCAGAGGATGCGGATTGCCACGGCCCCTGCGGGGCCTCACAATGACAGACGCAGATGGATGGTGCGCACATGGCGTTCCAGCTTCCCCTGTCATTGCTGAGAAACAGCAGAAGCCGTAGGGCGCGACGACCCGGCGCGCCGTTTGGCAGTGATTGAAAGGATGCAGCTGCCTGCAACCGGCACGCCCGGTGGTCGTGCCCTACAAAAGCACGTTTCGTTCACCGTGATGCTT
>CAMBCW010000230.1 GCA_945864925.1 uncultured Clostridia bacterium | reverse complement strand
CAGTTCTTCGGTGCTGTAGGGCGCGACGACCCCGGCGCGCCGCTGCAGGCACTTCCGCTCTGCTGCGCAGCGGCAATTACGCGCGCGGGAGGGGATCAAAGGGGAGGGTGCATGTGTTTGCGGGAGCAAACACTTAACGCCTCCCCTTTGGGCCGTTTTTCTCCCCCATCTTTTTGGGCCAGCAAAAAGATGGGGCCCCCGGAGGGATGGGCAGTTTGTTCCGGATTGGCAGTGCCGGTCAGGGGAGCGGATTGCCACGGCCCCGGCGGGGCCTCGCAATGACAGACGGAGAAGGAGGACGCGGGCGGCCACAGGCCGCCCCTACGAGGGTGTGAGGAAGTGCGTCCTTGCGGCGGGGGCAAGCCCCCGCCCTACGGTGGGTTATGGGTGGCGCCGGAAAAATTCAAATCCGTCCGCGGAGCGGACACCTTCATTATTCATTCTTCATTATTCATTTTTCATTTCTATCATACGCCCGCCGGGGCGTTTGTCAAGGACGCAAATTCTTTTCTACGTTAAATTAACAGTTGCAAGAATCGGCGAAATCCGCTATAGTAGGGATAACCAATTTGCAATGGAGGGTTCTCACCATGGAAATCAAAATCACAAAAACCACGTCGCCCAAGGTGAAGCCGGACCAGAAGGCCCTTGGCTTTGGCAAATATATGAGCGATCACATGTTTATGATGGACTACACCGAGGGTCAGGGCTGGCATGACGCCCGGATCGTCCCCTATGCCCCCATCCCCATGGACCCCGGCGCCGTGGCCCTGCACTATGCCCAGGAGACCTTCGAGGGCCTCAAGGCCTACCGCACGGCGGAGGACAGGATCCAGCTGTTCCGGCCGGACATGAACGCCAAGCGCATGGCCAACTCCAACCGCCGCCTGTGCATGCCCGTATTCCCCGAGGACATGTTCATCGAGGCCGTCAAGACCCTGGTGGAGGTGGACAAGGACTGGGTGCCCAGCGAGCCCGGCGCGTCCCTGTACATCCGCCCCTTTATGTTCACCACGGAATGCCAGCTGAGCCTGCATTCCTGCAAGGAATTCCTGTTCTGCATCATCTGCTCCCCCTCCGGCGCCTACTACGCCGAGGGCATCAACCCCGTGAAGATCCTGGTGGAGGACGAGTACGTCCGGGCCGTCAAGGGCGGCACGGGCTTCGCCAAGTGCGGCGGCAACTACGCCGGCGCCATGATCGGCCAGGAGAAGGCCGAATCCATGGGCTACAGCCAGGTCCTGTGGCTGGACGGCCAGCAGCGCAAGTACGTCGAGGAAGTCGGCGGCATGAACATCATGTTCAAGATCAACGGTGAAATCTGGACCGCTCCCTGCGAGGGCACGGTGCTGCCCGGCGTGACCCGGGCCTCCATGATCGAGATTCTCAAGGAGTGGGGCTACAACGTCCGGGAGGAAAAGCTGGCCATCGACGACCTCATGGCCGCCTGCGAGCGGGGCGAAGTGGAGGAGATCTTCGGCACCGGCACCGCCGCTGTCATCTCCCCTGTCGGCGTGCTGACCTACCGGGGCAACGTCCAGGTCATCAACAACAACGAGATCGGCGAGCTGAGCCTGAAGCTCTACACCTACCTGACCGACCTGCAGTGGGGCCGCATCCCCGACACCCACGGCTGGATCGTGCCGGTGTGCTGATTCAATGGAAAATGTAGAATGCAAAATGCAAAATTGAGGTGTCCGCTGCGCGGACGGAATTGAAATTTGCACCGTAGGGCGGGGGCTTGCCCCCGCCGGAGGGCAGCGGAGGTTTGGAAGAGGGGCTCTGTGCAGAGGGGACGGATTGCCACGGCCCCTGCGGGGCCTGGCAATGACATGCGTTTTGTGACTGCGCCATTTTGTTTGAACAGGAGGTTCTATGCTCCCAACATTATTTTTGCAGCGAATGCAGGCCCTGCTGGGGGCGGAGTATGGCGAGTTCCTCGCCGCCTACGACCGGCCAAGGAATGTGGGCCTGCGGCTGAATCCCCTGAAAACCAAGACGCCGCCGGACCTGTCCCGGTTCGGCCTGACCCCGGTGCCCTGGGCGGACGGGGGATACTATTATAATATGGATTCCCGTCCCGGCCTGTCTGCGTACCACGAGGCGGGACTTTATTATCTCCAGGAGCCCAGCGCCATGGCCCCGGCGGGCCTGCTGGATGTGCGGCCCGGCATGCGGGTTCTGGATCTGTGCGCGGCCCCCGGCGGCAAGACCACCCAGCTGGCGGCGGCCCTGCAGGGACAGGGCCTGCTGGTCTGCAACGAAATCCACCCGAAACGGGCCAGAATCCTGGCCCGGAACGTGGAGCGGCTGGCCGTGGCCAACGCTTTGGTGCTCAATGAGCACCCCCAGCGGCTGGCGGAGCGATTCTCCGGATTCTTCGACCGGATTCTGGTGGACGCCCCCTGCTCCGGCGAGGGCATGTTCCGCAAGGAGGAGGCCGCTGTGGCCGACTGGAGCCCCGAGACTGTGGAGATGTGCGCCCGGCGGCAGCTGGAGATCCTCCGCTGCGCCGCCGGCATGCTGGCCCCCGGCGGACGGCTGGTCTACTCCACCTGCACCTTCGCCCCCCAGGAGAACGAGGGCACCGTCAGCCGGTTTCTGGCGGAGGCGCCGGATTTCACTGTGGCGGCGGCAGAGGCCCCCTGGTTCGCCCCGGGGCGGCCCGGTTGGGTGGAAAACCCGGCTCCGGGCATCGAGCGCACCTTCCGCCTGTGGCCCCACAAGCTCAACGGGGAAGGGCACTACGCGGCGGTTTTGGAAAAACGGAACGATTCTGCCGTAGAGACGGCCCGATGCGGCCGTCCATCCGATCTGCCTTCCCGCGGGCGGCCACGCCGGGCCGCCCCTACGGATCCGGAAGCACTGCTGCAGGCGTTCTGCAAGGAGACCGGCGCGGCCCTGCCGGAGGGAAGGCTGCTGGAATTCGGCCAGAGCCTGCTGCTGGTGCCCGACGGGATGCCCGAGCTCCATGGCCTGAAGGTCCTGCGGGCCGGTCTGGAGCTGGGGCAGGTGCTGAAAAACCGGTTTGAGCCGGCCCACGCCTGGGCCCTGTGGCTGAAAATCGCCCGGTCTGCGGCCGATTTCCCGGCGGACAGTCCGGAAATCGCCGCCTACCTCCGGGGACAGACCCTGTCCGGCCCCCAGACCGGCTGGACCCTGGTGACTGCCGACGGCCTGAGCCTGGGCTGGGCCAAGGGCAGCGGAGGCAGCTTGAAGAATCATTTCCCAAAGGCCCTGCGGCGGCTGGCGTAACGGGGAAAAGTGTGATATAATAGCAGATAAGACGACCGGACGAAATAAGCAGCATGTTTCTTGCGAGAGTTAAAAACGCTGTCATTGCGAGCCAGTCCGCAGACTGGCGCACCCCAGGGTGGCCTC
>CAMBCW010000229.1 GCA_945864925.1 uncultured Clostridia bacterium | reverse complement strand
TTTTTTAACGGTAGGGCGGGGGCTTGCCCCGGCCGCAAATACGCAGCGCCCACACCCGTAGGGGCGACCCGATGTGGCCGCCCGCCTCTGCGCGCACGTCCCCAACGCGATTTTCAAAAGGAGTGTTTCACGTGAAACAAGCGGCATATCCCGTGGCCCTGGGCCAGGTGCTGGAGGTGGAGATCACCGGCTACACCAGCGAGGGCCAGGGCGTGGCCCGGGTGGAGGGCCTGGCGGTCTTTGTGGCCGGGGCTATCCGGGGCGAACGGGTGAAAATCAAAATCGCCCACCTGGGTCACACGGCGGCCTACGGCGATATTCTGCAGGTGCTGCGGCCCAGTCCGGAGCGCCGGGAGCCCGCCTGCCCCTATGCCCGGGACTGCGGCGGCTGCGTGTTCTGGCATATGAGCTATGAAGAGGAGCTGCGGGCCAAGGCCCAGCGGGTCACCGACGCCCTGAACCGCATCGGCGGCCAGTCCCTGGACACGGTGCCCATCACCGGCAGTCCTGCCCAGACCGGCTACCGCAACAAGGCCCAGTACCCCGTGGCCCAGGTGAAGGGCCGGCCGGAGGCCGGCTTTTTCCGTCCCCGCACCCACCAGGTGGTGCCCGTGTCCCGTTGTCGGATCCAGGGCAGGGAGGCAGACCAGGCCCGGGAAGTCCTGGTGCGCTGGATGACGGAAAACCGGGTGCCGCCCTACGATGAAAAGACCGGAACCGGCCTGGTGCGCCACCTCTATGTCCGCACGGCCCGGGCCACGGGCCAGGTGCTGGTGTGTCTGGTGGTCAACGGCGACGGCATTCCGCAGGAAAAGCGCCTTGTGGAAAACCTGTTGAAGTCTGTGGACAACCTATGCACCATCTGCCTCAGCATCCACAAGAAGCCCGGCAACGCCGTCCTGGGGGACAAATTTGTGACCCTCTACGGCCCCGGCTACATTGAGGACACCCTGTGCGGCCTGCGGTTCCGGCTGTCGCCCCGGTCGTTTTACCAGGTGAACCGGGACCAGGCGGAGCGGCTCTACGAGACGGCCATCGGCCTGGCGGGCCTGACGGGAACCGAGACGGTGCTGGACCTCTACTGCGGCACCGGCACCATCACCCTGGCCCTGAGCCGCCGGGCGGGCAAGGTCATCGGCGTGGAAATCATCCCCGCCGCCATCCGGGACGCCAAGGAAAACGCGGTGCGAAATCATGTGGAAAACGCGGAATTTTTCTGTGCAGACGCGGCCCAGGCGGCAAAAAAATTCGCAGAAGAGGGAATTCACCCCGACGTCATCGTGGTGGATCCACCCCGGAAAGGCCTGGACGAGACAGTGGTGAAGGCCATGGCACAGATGGCCCCGGAGAAGATCGTCTACGTCTCCTGCGACCCGGCCACCCTGGCCCGGGACATAAAGCGCCTGACGGAACAGGGCTACACCCTGACCCACGCCGAAGCCCTGGACATGTTCCCCCGCTGCGCCCATGTGGAGAGCGTCGTCCGGCTTTCCAGGGAGAAACTATGAGGGCGCGGAATTGGGAGGAATGAGATGCAAATCAGAAAACTGGTTGAGTCGGACTACACGTCCTTTCTGAAACTGAATAAAGAATTGGACGAGCTTCATGTGGAGGCCCGCCCGGACTATTTTGTGCATCGGGACGATGTGTTTCCCAAAGAGGCCTTTGACGCCAATCTGGCAAACCCGGAATCACTGATGCTGGGTGTGTTTGACGAAGAAGAAGCGATGATCGGCTTTGTCCGTGGGACCCTGTGGAATAAGAGCGGAATGGTCACGACCCTGAAAACGGCGTGCCTGGATGATATCTATGTGGTCCCCGCCCACCGCCGCGGGGGGATCGCGAGGCAGCTCTTTGCGGAAGTGGAGCAATGGGCCCGGGCCCAGGGTGCCATACGGCTGGAGCTGCTCACCTGGGACTTCAACCAGGGCGCCATTGCGACGTACCGCGCCATGGGAATGACGCCCCAGCGGTATGTTTTCGAGAAGAAACTGCAGCCATAGAAAAACTGTGACAGGCAGCACACAATCCCTCCGGCCCTTCGGGCCACCTCTCCTTGCACAGGGGAGGCTTTGGGTGCGGCCTGTGTTTGTGCAAAGGCTCGGTTATCAAAGGGATTCACAGAACAAAGCCGCCTCCGGACGTTGGGTCCGGGGGCGGCTGTTGGTTCAGACGGTGACTTTCTCGAAGTCCGATGCGGGGTGCTTGCACAGGGGGCAGATAAAGTCCGGGGGCAGGGTCTCACCTTCGTAGACGTAGCCGCAGACGGTGCAGCGCCAGGTGGTCTTGCCCTGGGCGGGCTTCTCCGGCTTGGGCTTGATGCTGGACTGGTAGTAGGCGTAGGTGGCCGAGGGCGCCGGGGACAGCACTTCCATGTCATCCACGGAGGCGATGAACAGCGTGTGGGAGCCCAGATCCACGGTCTGCTCCACCGTGGCGCTGATGTAGCCGTTGGTGCCCCGGGTGACGTAGTACAGGCCGTTCTCGCTGCGGCGGCAGTCGGCAAAGCCGTCGAACTTGTCCACGGTGCGGCCGGACTGGAAGCCGAAGTGGCGGAACAGGTCGAAATCCGCCTCCTCACTGAGGATGGAGATGTTGAACTTGCCGCTGGCCTTCACCAGATCATGGGTGAAGTTGTCCTTGTTGACGGCGATGCTGATGCGGTTGGGGGTGGAAGTCACCTGGCCGGCGGTGTTGATGATGCAGCCGCTGTCCCGGCCGCCGTCGCGGGCGGTGAGGACGAACAGGCCGTAGGTCAGGCGGTACATGGTTTTGCTGTCCATAATCAAATCCTCCTTTTGAATTCAGACCATGGCGGCGCCGTCCATCGGGAGGATGCCGCCGGTCACACAACTTGCCTGGCCGCTGGCCAGGAACACGAATGCGTCGGCAATGTCTGCGGACCCGCCTGTGGGTCCCTTGGCAGAATAGATGATAATAAGAATTGTTATTATGGTAGACCGAAAAGGATGGTTTGTCAAGAGGGAAAAATGGGAGAATTTGCAAAGCCTCCCCCGCCCGCGGCGGAGGCAAGGGAGCGAAGAAGTTGGGCAGGTACTTGCGTTTGCCCTGCGCCCGGGGGCTTTCTTCCCCTGTCATTGCTGAGAAACAGCAGAAGCATGTAGGGCGCGACGACCCCGGCGCGCCGTTTGGCAGTGATTGAAGGAATGCAGCTGCCTGCAAACGGCACGCCCAGTGGTCGTGCCCTACAAAAGCACGTTTCGTTCACTGTGGTGCATTCATAAATGCATGTCGATTGCCGAGAAACAGCAGAAGCCGTAGGGCGCGACGACCCCGGCGCGCCGTTTGGCAGTGATTGAAAGGATGCAGCTGCCTGCAAGCGGCACGCCCAGTGGTCGTGCCCTACAAAAGCACGTTTCGTTCACTGTGGTGCATT
>CAMBCW010000228.1 GCA_945864925.1 uncultured Clostridia bacterium | reverse complement strand
ATGTTCCACCGGCCATGAGAACCTTTGCGATAACGTAAAGATCATGGGTACCAATCTGGACGGCATTTTTGCGCAGTATGTCTGTGTCAATGCCGACCGGGTGATCAAGTTTAATGAGGATGTAGACCTTAAGATCGCCGCACTGGTCGAGCCTCTGACGGTCGGCATCCACGATGTGCGCCAGAGCGGTCTCAAGCTGGGTGAAAACGTTCTCATTGGCGGCGCCGGCCCCATTGGCCTGATCATCGGCATGACCGCAAAATTTGCCGGCGCATCTCATGTTGTCCTTTCCGAAATCGATCCTCTGCGCATGCAGATGGCGGAAGAGCTGGGCTTTACTGTTGCGAATGCCGCGGATCCCGAGGCCTTTGACGCTGTTTGCAATCAGGCGACAAACGGCAAGGGCTTTGATGTTGCGTTCGAAATCACCTCTGTACAGTCCAGCTTTACCAACCTTCTGCTGCACCTGAAGAAGGGCGGCGTGATCGTTCAGGTCGGCATGCCTCCCAAGGGAACGGAGTTCAAAGTTGACCTTGATAAGCTGATCTACTCTGAGTGCCAGGTTCGCGGCGTGCGTCACCATACCATGAATGACATGCAGATGGCTGCCAAGATCATCAACTCCGGCGTGATGAATGATGTTCTTCAGCACCTCGTTTCCGCTGTGTATCCGATGGATGAATGCCTCGATGCTTTCACCAAGGCGGCAACGGACAAGAGGATGCTCCGCGTCCTGATGGACTTTGATGTATGAGCCGTGAAATGATGAACGCGCTGGTAAAAACCGCGCGGGGAGAAGAAAACCTGCATTACCAGAAGTGGCCGAAGCCCACGGCGGGAGCCGGAGACATTGTTGTTAAGATCCATGCCTGCGGCATCTGCAACTCTGACCTTCACATTGACAATTTTCTAATCAGACCGCCCTTTGTTCTTGGGCATGAATTCTCCGGAACGGTAGAATCCGTTGGCGAAGGCGTCCATGATTTTAAGGTCGGCGATCCGGTGGTATCCATTACAGCGGTGCAGACCTGCGAGACGTGCGAATGGTGCCGCCAGGGTCTGCGCATGCACTGCGATGACCGGTACAATATCGGAACCGGACGCGACGGCGGCTTTGCGGAGTATATGGTGATCCCTGCAAAACAGGCATTCCATGTTCCTGACGGCGTCAGCCTGGACACCGCCGCCTTGTGCGAGCCGCTGGCCTGCGTTGTTCGGGGCGTCATTGAACGCACAAGCGTGAAAGCCGGTGACTATGTTCTGGTTTCCGGATGCGGCGTCATGGGGCAGCTGACGGCAATGGTGGCAAAGCTGTCAGGAGCGATCGTCTTTATGACGGGTCTCAGCACAGATGAAAAGAGACTGGAAACCGCCAAGAAAATCGGAGTTGAAGCGGTCATCATGGCAGATATCACAGATCCCGAAGAAGAGCTGAAAAAGCGGACAGACGGTGAAGGCGTTCATGTCGCGTTTGAGTGCACCGGCGTCACAGCGGGCGCGGATACATGCCTCCGGTGCTTGCGAAAGACCGGCAGTTTTACACAGATCGCACTCTATAATAAGCCGATCCCCTTTGACTGGGATCTGGCAATGAAAAAGGAAATCCAGCTGACTACCTGCATCGCCTCTGAGCGCTCCTCCTGGCTGATCGCGCTGCGCCTCCTGCAATACAAGCTGGTCGATCCAAGCGTTCTTGTCGGGGAGCCTTTGAAGATCAGCCAGTGGGAAGAAGGCTGGAGACGTATGCTGGCAAAAGAGGATTTCAAGATCCTGCTATATCCGGACAAAGACTGAATAGTGCCTGCTCCTTGTGTGGCGATGTGCCATTTCCTGCTTCTGTAAGAGGACGATATTTCGGAGAGGATGTCGCTCCCTTGCAGTTTTCTTTCTCCCATCAATCAAATGGTTTCCGGTATAAAACCGCTATAGAATTGAAACCGTTCCCGCCATATCATGATGGCGTATCTCCAAATACAATGTACA
This sequence comes from uncultured Clostridia bacterium, assembly GCA_945864925.1. GTDB lineage: Bacteria > Bacillota > Clostridia > Oscillospirales > Oscillospiraceae > Avoscillospira. The sequence goes on along the minus strand of CAMBCW010000228.1, from coordinate 1,422 downwards.
CCTGCGGAGGATTTGAAAATGAAAATGACGTTTCGTTGGTTTGGCGCGAACAGTGATCCCGTATCCTTGCAGCAGATTCGTCAAATCCCGGGCATGACGGGCGTAATGGGTTTCCTGGATTATAAGGAGGCGGGAGAGGTCTGGACGCGCGAAGAGATCGGGGCATATGTGAAAGAGATTCAAAATGCTGGTCTTGAATGTGAAGTGATTGAATCAGTCAATGTCCATGAAGATATCAAAATGGGCCTCCCCACAAGGGACCGGTACATTCAGAACTACATCACGACCATCCGCAATCTTGCCGAATTCGGCGTAAAGGTGATCGTCTATAATTTCATGCCAGTCTTTGACTGGTTGAGAACAGACCTCCATCGCATGAATCCCGCGGACGGCTCTTACAGCATGTATTACGATGAAAGAGAGCTCCAGGGGGTTGACCCGCTGGAGCTGGTCCGCAATACCATCAACAATGCAAATGGTTTTTCTCTGCCCGGCTGGGAGCCGAACCGGTTAGCCGAACTGGAAGAGACCCTGAACCGCTATAAAAATATTGCAGCGGATGATCTGCGGGCAAATTACAAGTATTTTCTGGATGCGGTGATCCCTGTGTGTGAGGAATGCGGGATCGTGATGGCATGCCACAGTGATGACCCTGCCTGGAATATTTTCGGTCTCCCGCGCATTGCGCACAGTGCGGAGGATTTTGAGAAAATCGTTCAGCTGCATGATTCCCCGAGCAACGCGATTTGCATCTGCACAGGTTCTCTGGGAAGCGACCCCAAAAATGATTTGCCCGCCATAATCCGCCACTTTGGCAAAATGAACCGCGTGGGCTGTGCGCATGTCCGGAATATCAAGCACTTCAATGAACGTGAATTCTGCGAAACAGCGCATTTGTCTTCGGAAGGCGATATTGATATGTACGAGGTCATGAAGGCAATCTACGAGACTTGCCCAGATATCTATATCCGTCCGGACCATGGCCGTATGGTCTGGGGCGAAGAGGGACGTCCTGGTTATGGCCTTTATGACCGTGCCATGGGGGCGTGTTATCTGAGCGGCATCTGGGAATCGCTGCAGAAAGGCTGATTAAGACGATGGTACTGAGTTACGAAGGCTTAAAGGACCGTGCCGCATGGCAGAGCGCCGGGATCAAGCTCCCGGAATATGACATTGAACAGATTCGGAAAAATACGCTGGAGTGCACCAAATGGGTGCATATCGGCGGCGGCAACATTTTCCGCGCATTTATCGCAAGGAATCATCAGGCGCTCTTGAACTGCGGCCTGACGGACAGCGGCATTCTTGCTGTTTCCCCGCACGATACGGAGATCATTGAAAAGTGCTATAAGCCCTACGACAGCCTCACACTCTGCGTAACGCTCGGCGCCAACGGCGATGTTGAAAAGGAAGTGATCGCTT
>CAMBCW010000227.1 GCA_945864925.1 uncultured Clostridia bacterium | reverse complement strand
TCCAGGCCATCCTCCCCCTGTGGGGCAAGATGCTCAACGTGGAGAAGGCCCGGGCGGACAAGGTGTACGGCAACGACAAGCTCCAGCCGGTGATCACGGCCCTGGGCGCCGGCATCGGCGAGGACTTCGACACGGACAAGCTGCGCTATCACAAGGTCATCATCATGGCCGATGCCGATGTGGACGGCTCCCACATCCGGACGCTGCTGCTGACCTTCTTCTTCCGGTTCATGCGGCCCCTGATTGAGAAGGGCTATGTCTACGCGGCCATGCCGCCGCTGTACAAGCTGGTCCGGGGCAAGACCACCAGGTACGCTTTCTCCGACCAGGAGCGCGACGAGCTTTCCGCCCAGCTGCGGGGGGACAACCCCAACGCCAAGGTGGACATCTCCCGGAACAAGGGCCTGGGCGAGATGGACCCCCACGAGCTGTGGGAGACCACCATGAACCCGGAGACCCGGACCCTCAAGCGCATCCAGCTGGAGGACGCCGCCCGGGCCGACGAGATTTTCACCCTGCTCATGGGCGAAAAAGTGGAACCGAGACGGGAATATATCGAGAAAAACGCCCAATTCGCCCAGAATTTGGATTATTGAGCAACCATGCTGCGCAGCTTTATGGCTCCCCTACAATAGGGGAGCTGTCACGGCAAAGCCGTGACTGAGGGGTGTCAAATTTACAAACGCTGTTTGCAGATGCAAATATGCACCGGAACTTTGACACCCCTCCGGCCCTTCGGGCCACCTCCCCTATTGTAGGGGAGGCATTCCAGACTGCTTCATAAAGGAGGAATTCTTCCTTGGCCCAACATAAGAAAGACTACAAGCCCGAGGACATCCTGTATCCCAATCAGGCCATTATCACCTCGGAGCTGGTCCACGAAATGAAAAGCAGCTACATCGAGTACGCCATGTCCGTCATCGTCGGACGGGCGTTGCCCGATGTGCGGGACGGCCTGAAGCCCGTCCACCGCCGGATCCTCTACGCCATGTATGAGGACAACCTGACCTCCGACCGGCCCTTCCGCAAATCCGCCACCTGCGTGGGCGACGTGCTGGGCCGGTACCATCCCCATGGCGACGCGTCGGTCTACGACGCCCTGGTCCGTCTGGCCCAGGACTTCTCCATGCGCTATATGCTGGTGGACGGCCACGGCAACTTCGGCTCCGTGGACGGCGATCCCCCGGCTGCCTACCGATACACCGAGGCCCGCCTGAGCAAGATCTCCAACGAGATGCTCCGGGACATCGAAAAGGAGACCGTGGACTGGGATCCCAACTTCGATGAGACCCGCAAGGAGCCCCGGGTTCTGCCCAGCCGGTTCCCCAACCTGCTGGTCAACGGCTCGTCGGGCATCGCTGTGGGCATGGCCACCAACATCCCGCCCCACAACCTCACCGAGGTCATCAACGCCTGCATCTGCATCCTGGACGACCCCGAGGCCACCCTGGCCGACCTGATGGAGCACATCACCGGCCCCGACTTCCCCACCAAGGGCATCATCCTGGGCCGGGCCGGTATCCGGGCCGCCTACGCCACGGGCAAGGGCCGCCTGACCCTTCGGGCCAGGACCCACTTTGAGGAGTTCGGCCAGAACCGCACCCGGATCATCGTCACGGAGATCCCCTACCAGGTCAACAAGCGGATGCTCATCAAGAACATGGCCGACCAGGTCAACGACAAGCGCCTGGAGGGCATCTCCGACATCCGGGACGAGACCGACCGCACGGGCATGCGCATCGTCATCGAGCTGAAGCGGGACGCCAACCCCCAGGTGGTGCTGAACCGCCTGTTCGCCCAGACCTCCCTGCAGACCACCTTCGCCGTCAACATGCTGGCCCTGGTGAAGAACCAGTCCCAGCCCCGGGTCCTGACCCTGCGGGAGATTCTCGACGAGTACCTGACCTTCCAGGAGGAGGTCATCGTCCGCCGGACCCGCTACGACCTGCGCAAGGCCCAGGAGCGCGCCCATCTGCTGGAGGGCCTGCTCATCGCCCAGGACAACATCGACGAGGTCATCAAGATCATCCGCACCAGCTACGACAACGCCAAGGAAAACCTCATGAGCCGCTTCGGCCTGTCGGACGTGCAGGCCCAGGCCATTCTGGACATGCAGCTCAAGCGCCTGCAGGGTCTGGAACGGGACAAGCTCCTGGCGGAGTACAAGGAGCTGGAGGAGAAGATCGCCTACTACAACCGGGTCCTGTCGGATCCGGAGCTGGTCAAGTCCATTCTGAAGGACGAGCTGACGGCCCTGCGGGACAAGTACGGCGACAGCCGTCTGACGGAGATCCAGGACGTGGAGGACGAAATCGACGTGGAGGACCTCATCGAGGAGGAGGACTGCTGCTATACCCTGTCCAATCAGGGCTACATCAAGCGTCTGCCCACCTCCACCTACCGCACCCAGAAGCGGGGCGGCCGGGGTGTCTCGGGCCAGAGCCTCAAGGAGGAGGACTACGTCAAGAGCCTCTTCGTGGCCTCCACCCACGACCTGCTGCTGTTCTTCTCCAACACCGGCCGGGTCCACCGCCGCAAGGGCTATCTGATCCCCGAAGCCGGCCGCACGGCCCGGGGCACGGCCATCGTCAACATCCTGCCCCTGGAGCCGGAGGAGAAGATCACGGCCATGCTCCTGACCCGGAGCCTGGACGAGGATTCCTATCTGGTCATGGTGACCAAGGGCGGCACGGTGAAGCGCCTGGCTCTGCAGGCCCTGAACACCAACCGCAAGGGCGGCATCCGGGCCCTGACCCTGGACGAGGGTGACGAGCTGATCACGGTGCTGAAAACCACCGGCGACGACCGGGTGATCCTGGCCACCCGCCAGGGCATGGCCATCTGCTTTGACGAAAACGACGTGCGCCCCATGGGCCGCGACGCCGCCGGCGTCCGGGGCATCAGCCTGGACGAGGGCGACGAGGTGGTGGGCGCCTGCGTGGTGGAGGCGGACAAGGACCTGCTGACCGTCACCCAGAACGGCTACGGCAAGCGGACGGACCTGCTGGAATACCGGCCCCAGAACCGGGGCGGCAAGGGCCTGAAGAACTACAACCTGACGGAAAAGACGGGCCTGGTGGCCGGCGTACAGGTGGTGGACGACGAGGACGACGTGATGCTGATTGAAAACGGCGGCGTCATCATCCGCATGGCGGCGTCGGACATCAACACCTACGGCCGCGGCGCCCAGGGCGTGATCCTCATGCGCCTGGAGGAAGGCAACCAGGTGATCTCCGTCCAGCGGACGGACAAGGAAGAGGAAACAGAGTAGGGGCGGCCCGGCGTGGCCGCCCACAGGGATGCAAGTCAACGGGGGCGGCCACATCGGGCCGCCCCTACGGCTCTATTCAGGAAAGGAATCCTATGAAAACTGTCACCATCTATACCTGTCTCTTATACACATCTGACGCTGCCGACGATATGCAGTGTGT
>CAMBCW010000226.1 GCA_945864925.1 uncultured Clostridia bacterium | reverse complement strand
GGCCGCAGCCGCACCGCTGACGCCCATGGACGGTACGCCAAGCAGGCCGAAAATGCAGATCGGGTCCAGGATGATGTTGGTCACGGCGCCGACCAGCTGCGCCGCCATGGCCAGGCCTGTGCGCCCCGTGGACTGCAGCAGCCGTTCAAAGCAGAATTGGCAGAACAATCCCACGGACAGGCCCAGGCAAATGGTGGAATAGGCCGTTCCATATTCCACAATCTCCGCCACATCGGTCTGCATCCGGAAAAACGGGCCGGCCAGGAACAGGCCAATCAGGGCAAACGCCACATAGCTGCACAAAAACAGGAACAGCCCCGTATTGGCGGAGCGGTCCACCAGATCCTGCCGCTTCTCCCCCAAGGAACGGGACAGCAGGGCGTTCATTCCCACGCCGGTACCCGCGCCCACGGCAATGCTCAGGCTCTGCAGAGGAAACGCCAGGGACACGGCGGCCAGGGCGTTTTCACTGATGCGGGCCACAAAAATACTGTCCACAATATTGTAGAAGGCCTGCACCAGCATGGAAATCATCATGGGTATCGCCATGTTGGCCAACAGCCTGCCGACAGGCAAGACACCCATTTTATTCTCTGTCTGTATGGTCTGATTCATGTTCTTTCTCCTCATTAAGTAGCATGCTACTCATTATAGACGGAATCCAAGTCCCGGTCAACCTCGACGGCCTCCATACCTTCCTTGGTTTTCCTCGGGTCTTTTGTTGAAAATCGACAAAGTTTCACCGACGCCGCCGGATGATCGGATTCCCTCCAGCTGCAGGAGAAATTCCTTCAGGGGCAGGCCGGCGGAAAAGCCGGTCAGGCTGCCGTCCTTTCCCAGAACCCGGTGGCAGGGGATCAGAATCAGGCAGGGATTGCGGCCGATGGCCTGGGCTGCCGCCCGCACTGCTGTGGGGCGGCCCAGCGCCACCGCCACCTGGCTGTAGCTCCAGATCTGGCCGTAGGGGATCCGGCGAAGCACCTCCCAGACCTGCTGCTGAAACGGCGTGCCTGACGGGTCCAGCGGTGTGGAAAATTCTGTTCTTATGTGAACAAAGTACTCCTCCAATTCCTGTGCTGCCTGTCTGGTAATATCATTTTCATTGACAAGTACTTTGGAATCTGACGGATATACTCCGGAAATTCCCCGTTCTGACGCCGTTATTTTCCAGATTCCAACTGGCGTTTCAATTTCACTTATGTAAACCATTCTACATTCCTTTCCATGGTGCAATTGGGAACCACGTCCACGGCGCCTGATCCGGAGGCGGCTGGAGAAAGGTCATGGGTTCGCCTGTGACCGGATGCGGAAAAGCCAACTGCCACGACCACCGGCCCAGAGGAATCCCCGGTTCTTTGCCGCCGTATTTGCCATCCCCCACCAGGGGCAGACCGCGGCTGGCAAACTGCACCCGGATCTGATGGGTTCGGCCCGTATGAAGGCGAATTTGGACCAAAGTCCGCTCTCCGGCAGTTTTCAGCACCTGGTAGTCCAGGCAAGCGTCCTTGACGCCCTTCCGGACACGGTTCACCACATAGGTCTTGTTGCGGTTCTTGTCATGAAACAGCAGATCCACCAGCGTACCGGCAGGCTCCGCCGGAGCACCACGCAAAACCGCCAGATAGGTTTTTTCCAGCGCCCGCTCCTGCACCGCCCGGCTCAGCGCCGCGGCGGCCGCCGGTGTCCGGGCATAGACCATCACGCCGCCCACTTCCCGGTCCAGGCGATGGACAACTCCCAGATTCGTCTCTTTCAGCTGCGCCCGCAGAAGCCCGGGCAAGCTCCCTTCCCCTGCATCCTGGGACAGCACGCCCGCGGGCTTGACGCAGACCACCAGATGGCGGTCCTCATACAAAACAGTGATCATCTCAAACACCTTCTTTTTTTATCCTATCATATCTGCTACTTTCCTGCAAGGACGGTTGCTTTTTGCGGATAAATTCCGTATAATAATGTCTACTATGAGAAACGGAGCATGCATAATGAAACAAAAAGACTTTAAAAAGCAGGGCGTTATGCGGATTTTCCTGTCCTATTTCCGCCCCCATTGGAAGCTGTTCCTTTTGGATATGGCCTGCGCCCTCTGCGTGGCTCTGGTCGATCTGGCCTACCCTCTGGTCTCCCGGACAGCCATGTATGACCTGCTGCCCCAGAAAGCCTATACCGCCTTTTTCGTGGTCATGGGTCTGGTGGTGCTGGCCTACCTGCTGCGGGCGCTGCTGCAGTTTGTCATCACCTACTGGGGCCATACCTTCGGCATCCGGGTGGAGGCCGACATCCGCCGGGATCTGTTCCAGCATCTGCAGACCCTGGGCTTTGAGTATTTCGACCGCCACCGCACCGGTCAGCTGATGAGCCGCCTGACCACCGATCTGTTTGAGATCACAGAGCTGGCCCACCACGGCCCCGAGGACCTGTTTATCTCCTGCTCCACCATCATTGGCGCCCTGATCGTCATGTTTTCCATTGAATGGCGGCTGGCTCTGGTGGTCAGCGTCCTGATTCCCATTTTCCTGTTGGTCGTCATCTCCCGCCGCCGGAAACTAGGGACCGTCTCCCGCCAGGTCAAAGCCAAAACCGCCGCCATCAACACCGAGGTTGAATCCTCCCTGTCCGGCATGCGCACGGCCAAGGCCTTCGCCAACGAGGACCAGGAATTCCATAAGTTCAGTGACGCCAACGACCGTTTCCGCGTCTCCAAGCGGGCTTTCCACAAGGAAATGGGCATTTTCAACAGCATCATGGAGTTTTTCCTCTCCATTATGTCCGTTCTGGTTGTTGCCGCCGGCGGCTGGCTGATCATGAACGACCATCTGAACTATATCGATCTGATCACCTTCAGTCTGTATATCTCCTCCTTCATCTCCCCCATCCGGAAGCTGGCCAACTTTGCCGAGCAGTACGCCGTGGGGATTGCCGGACTGCAGCGGTTCATGGAAGTCATGCGTACCGATCCGACTGTGGACGACGCGCCGGATGCCGCCGTGCTCACCCAGGTACAGGGCGATATTCTGGTGGATCATGTGGGATTTGCCTACAATGGCGAGCTGGATGTGCTCCACGACGTCTCCCTCCATGTAACGCCCGGCGAAACCATCGCCATCGTCGGCCCCTCCGGCGGCGGCAAGACGACATTATGTCAACTTATTCCCCGGTTTTATGACGTGTCCACCGGCAGCATTTCCATTGATGGCCTGGACGTGCGCCAGGTAACCCAGAAATCCCTGCGGCAGAACATCGGCATTGTCCAGCAGGACGTGTTCCTGTTTGCCGACACCGTGCTGGAGAATATCCGCTATGGCAAGCCCAGCGCTTCCATGGATGAGATTATAGAAGCGGCCAAAAAGGCGGAGATCTACGACGACATTTTGGCCATGCCCGACGGCTTTGACACCTATGTGCTGTCTCTTATACACATCTCCGAGCCCACGAGACGTAGAGGAATC
>CAMBCW010000225.1 GCA_945864925.1 uncultured Clostridia bacterium | reverse complement strand
CAGGTTTTTCAGAGCCTCTGGATTCTTTGAGATAATCATTCCAACCGTCTGACAGCTTTCTATGTCCGGACAGTCACCACATGTCGTCACACCTTTTTTCAACGCACACTGACGAATCCCGCAAAGGCTCTCGCAGAATACCGTTTTAATCCCATCAGCACGACAGCCCTGACAGTTGATATGTTCAGGCAGAATGGGAGCATCATTTAACTCAGCCCATCGTTTTGCAGTTCTTTCACGCAGCGCCTGATCGTCATGGATTGTCGCAAGATATGCGTCGCATTTCTCGCAATCCAGCCCGCAGTATGCAATCATGTTTTTCATGGTTATGTACCTCATTTCTCCGTCTCCTCCCATCAGCTTTGTCATTTCCTCAATTCTTTCCAAGGGGAACGGAGGAGAGGAAACCGGCCGCATGGCAAGCGAGACCAGCTTCATCGGATTGTCATCCGCTGCGATGCGGTTTGAGCGCAGCGCTCCGCAGATTCTACAGCGATGGATGATCGCCCATTCGCCGTGCTTTCTCACCCAGACGGCGATCGGCTCCATACTTCCGCCGCAGTCTGCCGCGCGGTCTCCCGGTTCCAGATCCAGATGCTGGCTGTACAGACAATTCGGGCAATGGTTGCGATGTTCGCTTCCTGCGCCATTGGGCACAACGGTTCTTCCGCAATGTTTGCAGACAAAGGTATCGTCACATGGGTGGGTTTTATAGTAGCCTTTTTCATATGATTTTTTCTTGTTTTCCCTGTTCATCGGGACATCCTCCTAAAAGTAAAATCGAAACCTTTTGGGAGGTTTGTGTGAGACTGTTTCGCAAACCTCCCGGTTATACGACAGTCTCCTTTGCTTTCTGATGTTTCTTCAAACAGAATCCTCCATAAAATAAAAATGTATCATCAAGCCGGGTGGCTCAATTACGGAAAGAATTTCACTTCTGATAGACCCTGAAAAACTGCCGAATATGCCGGCTTACCAGTTCCAGGACCTCCGGTTCCCGTTCGGGTTCCCGGTCACAGAGGTTGATCCATGTGGAAATGGGCAGGCATAGCTGGGCCGCCATGATCTCGGGATCATCCCCGGCCAGAACGCTGTTCCGGATCAAATATTTCACAAGCCCGGTGAAGTATTGCAGCACGTCGGAATAATTCTGCTTGGGCTGCAGCTTTGCCAGCTCCGGATTTTGGAACTGCTCCATCACCAGCATTTTTCGCGCCTTGCTGACATGGGGGTCGTGGAGAATGTAGCGGATCTGCGCCAGAATCATTTGCACTGCTGCATCGGGCGTCAATGCCGGTTGATCCTCTGCATCATCGTATGGATCCCAATCTGTCTTTGCAAAGATGGAATGCTCCGCGTACTGGTCCAAAACATCCTTCACAAGTGCGTCCAGAATCGCCTGCTTGTTCTCAAAATGACTGTAAAGAGACGCCTTTCGAATGCCCACGGCATCCGCGATCTGGGAGATGGAGGTGGCTTCAAATCCCTGCACGGAAAACAGATCCAGTGATGCTTCCAGAATTTCCCGCTTTGTGTTTCCCCGATCCATAGAAATACTCCTTTGCCTGAACTGGAACGTCTTTCTCACATGGCTCCATTATATCTTCCTACCGATCGGTAGTCAATAGAGAATATGTTTTCTGCCCCAAGGGTAATTCTTTCGCTGACGATATCACCGGCAGGAGACTTCCGCTCCGCACAGTGGGATTCCGTTTCGCCGAACGGCAGCTTGCCGGATGGTGATCTGTGCGATTATCGCGAAAAATACCGGGAGGCGTACAGACAGAAGAACGCGGCGTGTTGTTATTTTCTCCGGTACAGAAAAGCACCGTCCCACGGGACGGTGCTTTTCATTGGTCGACACGATGGGGATCGCCGGACCTCTCCCGGAGAACCGGCGCCTGCAGCAGCCCTCAGAGGCCGTCGCACTGCTGATCCCGCAGGAAGGCAGCCAGCATATCCAGAAATTCGCTGTTGGTGGGCGCATGCTCCAGCCGCCGTCCGGCCACATATTCCAGATAGTCGTGGTCCATCCGCTCCCAGCACACCCGGATCATGGTCCGCAGCGCCCGCTCCACCGTCTCCGGCGTCACCTGGAAATGGCGGGCCGTCTCCGGGTAGAGGCCCTTGGTAATCAGCAGCAGTTGGTCCGGCTCCGCTACAACACGCTCCAGCATATAGACCGCGTACCGGAAGCCCTTCAGGCTGCCGCAGATTCCGAGGCGCCTCAAAAGCCGTTCTGCGCTCATCGGCGTCCGCTGATTCAACCGCTCAAGGTATAGTTCGTAGGTTGCACATCCCATGCAGGTCTCTCCTTTCTCCTGGTGGTTATAAAGAAACCCGGCGGTCTCCGTCATCACGGCAGAGGCTGTCGGGTTTTCAGTTTTACTACGGATTGCGTATGGATTACGTATAGTCGTAAATGTAGGCAGCGGACGCGGTCTCGCGGTATATACCGTTCTCATCGTAGACCTTTGCAGTCACCATCAGGTCGTACTTGTAGCCCTTCGGCACGCACCAAGCCTTCGAGAGATTGCATGTATTAACCCCTGTATTTGTCCAGCTCTTGATCGGGGTCCAGTATCCGTTTTCCAGCCGCGTCAGCGTCATCGTCAGTTGAATCGTATCGGTCAGGTTCTTGGTGAGCGCTATACCGACACAGCGGAGCTTTCCGAGCGATTCATCCTCCATGGAGAGGCTTGCCCCAACAACCTTGACATTCGTGTAGTAGGGCGAGGCCGTCTCCCCCTGGGCAGCAGACACCGGCACGCACATCATCAGACAGGCGGCAAGGACCAGAAGGAGGGCACACAGTTTCTTCTTCATATGGTTTCTCTCCTTTTCTAAAAATTGGACAAGTTCCTTGTCATAATAATAGACGGCAACCATGTGAAAACTGCAACCAATTCAGGGATATATACTTTCCGCCATGTGAAGCAGCGTCTCACAGTTCGCCCCACACAGGTAATACTGGATATCCCGGTCCGCGTCAATCCAAGCCAAAGCAGTCTCCTCCCCCTCATACAGCCACCAGGCCTCAAAGTCCCGGAATTCGGCCGGCTCCTGGAGCGCCGTCTCCGTATCCACATTGATCTGCATGGATGCCGACATGGAGAAGAACCGAATGACGTCGCTGTCGTCCAGGCTGTTGATATAGTGCACCACCAGGCTTGTCGGATCGTTGGACAGGATGTTCTCCGTGTAGCCCTCGGGGTGCCAGGTGGGGAATGCGGCTTCGGTGTCTGTCGCGGCAATCGACGAATAGGTCTCCTGCTCAGAGAAAAAGATATTCTGGACCGTACGCCGGAAGGCCCCCACCGTGCAGTACAGCACGGTGCAGAGGGAACCGCAGACTACCAGCACAGCGGCAATCCGGGCGGCAGCCTTCTTCGCAAAGCGCCCTGCGCCTGCCCACCGTTTCCGGCGGAACGTTGCCCGGATGGTCTCCATGCTGCGCTCGGTCAGGCCCTCCGGG
>CAMBCW010000224.1 GCA_945864925.1 uncultured Clostridia bacterium | reverse complement strand
CCTTCAGGCGGTCGCCGGTGGACATGGTGCCGGCGGAGCCGGAGGTGAAGCAGGCGCCCGCAAAGTGGTCGCCGGGGCGCTTGATGGCCTCGAACACGTCCGCCAGGGCGTTGCCGGTGACATTGTAGTGCCACAGGGGGTTGCCCATCTCCTCAAACTGGTTGAAGATCATCATGGTGGGATCCTGCTTCAGTTCCCAGGTCTTGTCGAAGATCTCCTTGACGTTGGACTCGCAGCCGGGGGTGGCAATGATCTGGCCGGCGATGGACTTCAGCCAGTCAAAGCGCTCCTTGGACATATCCTGGGGCAGGATGGCCACGGACTCGCAGGCCAGCAGCTTGGAGTTGAAGGCGCCGCCGCGGCAGTAGTTACCGGTGGAGGGCCATACGGCGTGATGATAGGTGGCGTCGAACTGGCCGGTCACCAGACGGGGCGCCAGGCAGCCGAAGGACGCGCCGACCTTATGACAGCCGGTGGGGAACCACTTGCCGGACATGGCCACGATGCGGCAGGGCACGCCGGACAGGCTGGAGGGGATCTCCACATAGTTGGGAACCGCCTGGAACAGGCCGCCGGACTCCTTGGCCTCATTGTGCCAGGAGATGCGGAACAGGTTCACAGGATCCACATCCCACAGTCCGGTATGGGACAGCTTCTCCTTGATTTTCTCCGGAATCAGATCCGGATTCTGCATCTGGGCGATGGTCGGGATGATGATGTTGTTCTCCCGGGCCTTCTGGATATTGTGGGCCAGGCCTTCTTTGTTGATAGAAAGATCGATCATGTCAATTACCTCCCGTTTTGCTGTCAAGATAAGAATATAAAGTATATTTGGATATGCCGAAGTGTTTTGCGATTTTATCGCCGGATTTCGTAATCAGCATGGCCCCGTTGCTGTTGAGGAACTGAATTGCCTTGATTTTGTCCTCCTTCGTCATCAGGGCAGCCGGTTTGCCAACCAGCTCATCGGACTGGCGGATCAGGTCGTCCAGCAGATCATTGACGTTCAGGGTGATCCGCTCCGGTTCCTTCTGCCGGGTCTCATCCACTTGAATCAGGTCCCGGATGGCGCCTTCCGCCATGGCCAGGGTGGATACGTCAAAGTTGATGCAGAAAATAGCGCCGATCTTCCCCTGGCCGTCCCGGATATAGAGGGAGGAAGATTTCAAAATCTTGCCGTCCGGTGTCCTGGTCAGATAGCACAGGTGATCCTCTTTATCATTCTGGGCCCGGCCCAACTGCTCCAGCACCACATGAGAGGGGCCGTCGCCCACCTTTCGTCCGGAAACATGGCCGTTTTCGATGGCGACAATGGAGCTATATGCACTCTTTTCCGAGATTTCATGGATGACCACTTCGCAGTTGGCGCCAAACTGAGCCGCAACGCCCTTGGCAATCTGTTTCAGATTATCCATTTCCTTTTTTTCCAGCATGGCATGCCTCCATCTATCCCGGTTTACAGCGTTTTCCGTAATCATCATACCACAGATCCCACAGAAATCAAGGCTTTTCTAAAAAAAATTAAGGTATTCAAACTTTTTGTTTGACAATCATAAATCTTGTGCTATGATGATAGCAGAGGGGTTCCGCGCTGCGCGGAAACAACACCGGACCCACTTTTAAAGGGAGGAACTACCATGAATTTCGAAGCAATTAAGGCTGCCGCCGAAGGCTACCGGGAGGACATGTGCAAATTCCTGCGGGCTATGATCGCCATTCCCAGCGAAAGCTGCGAAGAAGAGGGCGTCATCAAGTGTATTGAAGCAGAAATGAAAAAGCTGAACTTTGACAAGGTGGAAATCGACGGCCTTGGCAACGTGATCGGCTGGATGGGCGACGGCGAGAAGATCATCGCCATTGACTCCCACATCGACACCGTTGGTATCGGCAATCTGGCCAACTGGGAGCACGATCCCTATGAGGGCTATGAGACCGACGAAATTATCTATGGCCGCGGCGGCTCCGACCAGGAGGGCGGCATGGCCTCCGCCGTCTATGGCGCAAAGATTATGAAGGATCTGGACCTGATCCCCAAGGGCTATAAAATCATGATCGTCGGCTCCGTCCAGGAAGAGGACTGCGACGGTATGTGCTGGCAGTACATTTATAATGTGGACAAAATCGTCCCTGAGTTCGTGATCTCCACGGAGCCCACCGACGGCGGCATCTACCGCGGCCACCGGGGCCGGATGGAAATCCGCGTGGACGTCAAGGGTGTCTCCTGCCCCGGTTCCGCTCCGGAGCGCGGCGACAACGCCATCTATAAAATGGCCGACATCCTTCAGGAGGTCCGGGCTCTCAATGAAAACGATGACGCCGACGAGACTGAAATCAAGGGTCTGGTCAAGATGCTCAATCCCAAGTACAACCCCGAGCACTGGGAGGACGCCCGTTTCCTGGGCCGCGGCACCTGCACCACTTCGCAGATCTTCTACACCTCCCCCAGCCGCTGCGCCGTGGCTGACTCCTGCGCCATCTCCATCGACCGCCGTATGACCGCCGGCGAGACCTGGGACTCCTGCCTGCAGGAAATCCGGGACCTGCCCTCCGTGAAGAAATACGGCGACGACGTGAAGGTCTCCATGTATATGTATGACCGTCCCGCCTGGACCGGCGAAGTCTATGAGACCGAGTGCTTCTTCCCCACCTGGATCAACAAGGAGAGCGCGGCCCATGTGCAGGCCCTCATCGACGCCCACAAGGCCCTGTGGGGGGACAAGCGCATCGGCGCTCCCTCCGCCATGGACAAGCGCGACCGTCCTCTGACGGACAAGTGGACCTTCTCCACCAACTGCGTGTCCATCCAGGGACGCTATGGCATCCCCTGCGTCGGCTTCGGCCCCGGCGCCGAGAGTCAGGCCCACGCCCCCAATGAGATCACCTGGAAGCAGGACCTGGTTACCTGTGCAGCTCTGTACGCCGCCGTCCCCGGTCTGTATAAAGAAGAAAACAAAACCGCCGACGTGACCGAGTTCCGTCAGGGCCTGACCAACAACAAGATTCGCTAATTCAGGAGGAAAGAGACAATGAGCAAAGCAGTCGAACTGGCAAGACATCTGGAAACCCTGCACATCAACGACATGTACAAGAACGACTTCTACTGGACCTGGGACAAGACCGACGAGGAGCTGGAGGCCATCTTCACCGTGGCCGACGCCCTCCGGGATCTGCGGGAGCGCAACAAGTCCACCCGCGTCTTTGACTCCGGCCTGGGCATCTCCATCTTCCGTGACAATTCCACCCGCACCCGGTTCTCCTTCGCCTCTGCCTGCAACCTGCTGGGCCTGGAGGAGCAGGTCCTGGACGAGAAGGTCAGCCAGATCGCTCACGGCGAAACCGTCCGTGAGACAGCCAACATGGTCTCCTTCATGGCCGAGGTCATCGGCACCCGGGACGACATGTTCATCGGCGAAGGCCACAAATATCAGAAGACCCTGTCTCTTATACACATCTGACGCTGCCGACGATATGCAGTGTGTA
>CAMBCW010000223.1 GCA_945864925.1 uncultured Clostridia bacterium | reverse complement strand
ACACACTGCATATCGTCGGCAGCGTCAGATGTGTATAAGAGACAGCCCTTCGATCCAAGCTTGCTTGGATCGAAAGCGTGTCGAAAAGACTTTTTCGACACGCTGAAAGGGATTGCAAGTCTCTTGCAATCCCTTTTCGCGCATCCATCTTTTATTCTTCCGGTTCAGACGTATTGTGATCATCGACAACTTCAATCTGAATATCAGGTGCCTGTGCGGGCGCTTCCTCCGGCTCCGCTGCATTCTGCGGCTCCGCATCGGCAAAATCTGCTTCCGTGACAACGTCGTCCTCTTCCGCGTCTTCTGTCTCCATCGCCACCTGCTCTGCTTTCAGTTCTTCGATGTAGTCCCGCAAGTCTGCAATCGTCTGCTTGGCTTCATCAATTTTTCGGCACCAGGGCAAATATTCAGCCGTGTCCATCTCTTCCCCAACTGCATAGTCCCTGTAATAAAGCTTGCCGAGTTCCACTTCCGCTTTTTTAATTTTGTCTTCTTCAGAATAGATCGAAACATTCGCTTTTGCAATCTCCGCAAGCTTTTTCGTCTTTTTTGCCGCAATCTGCGCAGCCTCAGTTGCTTTTTCGCGGAGGCTGTCAATGCTGTCCATAAATGCCATGGTTTATGCTCCTTTCAGATTTTTCGATGTTTGTTTCATTATAACACAGGAATCTGGAAAAACAACGGCTTATTGCGGATTTTCTTCCTCTTTTTCGGAATGATCCGCTGTCTGGCCTGCGATACGGTTTACATACAGGCCTTCCGGCTGCGGCTTTCTCCGGATTCGTACCCAAATAACCACGCCAAAAGCACCGATACAGGAAACCACTGCCAGCAGCTGGCTTACGCGGATCCCCGTCCCGAACAAATACAGGCTGTCCGTCCGCAGTCCTTCAATCCAAGCCCTGCCCAGGCCGTACCAGGCCACATACAATGCAAAAACCTCGCCATCAAACTTGCGGCGCTTTGAATAAAAATGCAGGAGGACAAATCCCAGCAGATTCCAGAGGGATTCATAGAGAAACGTGGGATGATAGTAAGTCACCTGTCCATAGGCATCTGCAATCCCCATCTTCAGGAAGCTGTCGGTCACAGTTCCATGGGCTTCCCGATTGATAAAGTTCCCCCAGCGTCCCACCAGCTGTCCAATGAGCAGTCCCAAGCCTCCGATGTCCAGCATGGGACCAAGCGGGAGTTTTTTAACCCGGCAAAACACAATCACAGCCAGCACCGCACCGATGACGCCGCCATAAATGGCCAGGCCGCCTTCCCAAATGTAGAAAACAGAAACAGGATGGTCGGCATACAAGTCCCAATAGAAAATACAGTAATACAGTCTGGCACAGATAATGGCTGCAGGCACAGCGGCAAACAGCATATCCAGAATGTTATCCTCTGTCAGGCCAAAGGATTTGACCCGAACCAACGCATAGGCCACTGCCAGGATAAAACCTGCAGCGATGATAATCCCGTACCAGTAAATCTCTTTTCCGAAAATGGTAAAGGCCACCTGATCCGGATTAACCTCAATTCCCAAATTGGGGAATGAAATAGTTCCCATATGGCTTCCTCCTATTCCTTTGGCCAAATCACCGATCTGGCTCCCCTGCTTTCGCAGACGGTCTGCTGCAGGAATTGTGCTACCTGCTCCTGCGTCACTGCGCGGAAAATCTCCGGGAAACGGAAATAGTCCACACCTTCAAATTCATAGGCACAGGTACGGTAACAAATACTTTCAAAGCTGTCCAAGTCCCGAACGCGGCGGCCCAGCGCTGATTTTTTCAGCCGCTGAAACAGAGAATGGTCAATCCCTTCCTTCTGAATACGCAGCGCCTCTTCCAAAATGGCTACGTAGACGGCGTCGGGATCCCGGCTGTCGCCACCCGCTGTCAGCATGCTGGCGCCCCGAAGCCCTTCATATCCGCAGGAAAAGCCGGAATCGATGAGATTCTCTTCATACAATCTGGAATAAAGCGGCGAGGATTCTCCCATAAGCACTTCCGCAGCCAAATCCCCAATGATCTCCTGCGCCATGGAATCATCGCCATAGGAGGCAGGCTTCGCCTTAAACCCAAAGCCAAACATGGGCATGGCAATCTCCATGCGTTCTTCTGCGTGTTTCTGGGCCGGCTTCATCGTCTCCGCCGGACCATAATCCCGAATCAGCGACACTTCACGGCCCTTGGGAAGCAGTTGCTCTGCCAGCTGAAAAACCAGCTCCGGATCCACATCCCCCACGACGCACAGCATCATATTGACCGGCGTATAAAAGGCTTCATAACATTGATACAAGGTCTGTTCCGTAATGTCTCCAATGCTCTCCACCGTACCGGCAATACTGTTGCGAACCGGATGGTGGGCATACAACGCAGCATACAGGTTCTCAAATACCCTGGAATCTGCACTGTCCTCATACATCCGGATTTCCTGCGCAATAATGCCGCGCTCTTTTTCCACCGTTTCCTGCGTAAAATAAGGCGTGGAGACATATCGCAGAAGAATTTCCAGATTTTCCCGGAAATGCTCGCTGCATTCCACATAATATGCCGTGATGTCATAGCTGGTGAATGCATTGGGACTGCCGCCATACCTGGAAAACAGCTGATTGACGTCACAGTCCGGCATATCAAACAGCTTATGCTCCAGATAGTGGGCTACACCCATCGGTGTGGCATATGCTGTGCCATTTTTCTGAAAACGCGTATCCATGGAGCCATAATTAACAGCCATAAATGCGTAAGCCTTGGCAAAGCCAGGCTTTTTTACCACGCGGGCCAGCAGCCCGTTGGTCAGTCGGGCCTCTACAACAGTCTCCCCCAACTGAGGGTAGGGTTTCACAATCATGCCGTTTCCCCTTTCAGGAAATAAACTGTGTCCAAAGTCAGCGTGTTGGCTGCTTCCACGACCTGGTCCAGTGTGACAGTTTCCAACTGCTGTGCCAGAGATTCCATTGTGCCGCTGCAGCCTGCGACCGCCTGGCCAATGGCATAGTCGTCCAACCGGCCGGGACTGTCCTTGCCGGTATGCAGCGCTGAAATCAAATAATTTCTGGCGGATTCCAATTCTTCCGGCGTAATCTCTCCCCGGCGGCAGAGCTCCAACTGGTTCAGAATTCCTTCCTTGGCAACCTGATAATTGTCAAACTCAATGCCCGATCCGACCACCATGATCCCCTTAAACTTGTCCAGAGAGGAACTGGCATAGTAACAAAGGGACTGCTTTTCCCGGATATTCAGAAACAGCTTGCTGGTCATGCCGGCGCCATAGACTGCATTCAGCAGCACCAGCGCCGGATATCTGGAATCGTGAAGCGTAACCGGCGTCCGAAATCCCATGGTCAGCTTGCCCTGGGTAACGTCCATGGTTTCCGTGATCTCCTGTGCAGGGCGATGCGGCAGAGTCACCTGTGTTCCGATGTCCGTCAAACTATCACGGTGCGGCAGCTGTCTCTTATACACATCTCCGAGCCCACGAGACGTAGAGGAA
>CAMBCW010000222.1 GCA_945864925.1 uncultured Clostridia bacterium | reverse complement strand
CGATCAAAGCCTGCTTTGATCGAAAGCGTGTCGAAAAGACTTTTTCGACACGCTGCGCTCCCCTGTTGTAGGGGAGCCATGAACTGCCGCGCCTTACAGCACAGCGAATCGGGCGGCGCCCCGGGTATCCAGCCACCGGGTCATGGCCAGAGCCGCCAGAAGGCAGACGGCGGTGAAACCGGGCAGCAGGATCGTCTCCGGCACACCCAGGGCCCAGCAGCCCACGGCCAGGGCCACCAGGACCATGGAGCCCAGCATGGACAGCAAGACGGATACGCCCTGTTTGACGGCCACGGTCTCGCTGATCCAGTCCAGCTTGGGGAACAGCAGGTTCATGACCAGACCCAGGGCGGCTGTATACCAGTTGTAAGCCGCGCAGACCAGGGCAACGGTCAGCCACTGGGCGCCCGATGCCCCAAAAATCCGGCACAGGATCGGTGCGCACACCACGGCGGCCGGCACGGACAGCATCAGATGCAGCAGCAGCTTGGCCCGCAAAATCTCCCGGGGCTCCACCGGCAGGGACTGCAGCAGCCACAGGGTTTTGCCCTCCAGGGAGACCGAGGGCGCGGTGAAAAGGATGGTGGAGCTGATACCGCACAGGGCCAGCGCCGCCAGAGCTGCGCCGGACACCGGCAGCAGGGAAAGCAGCGGGGCCAGGGCGTCGCGCTTCACCGAGGCGGCCACGGTCATGACCAGCAGGAGAATCACGCCGATGCCGCTGTTCATCATGTAGACAGGGCTGGCGGCCAGCCGCCGCAGCTCCCGTCCCAGAAGCGCCCGGCTCAGGGAACTGGTCCGGAGGGAGCCGGCCCGGTAGTGAACCTTGGGTGCGCCGCGGCGCCGGGTGGCGATGCGTACAAAGCTCCTGGACAGCAGAGCCCAGGTCAGAAGCAGGGGAATCAGGCAGACCGCCAGGGTGACGGCCAGACTGGTCAGGCTGCCGCCGGCGATGGCCTGCCCCAGGTGGAAAAGGGGGAAAACCCGCCGGGCGCTGTCGGCCAGAGCCTGGGCGTTGGTCAGCAGGGCGGCCAGCAGCCGCTGCATCTGGCTGTAGAAATAGAAATAGACGCCCAAAAAAGCCACGGACAGAAGCATGGTAAACAGGGATTTGAACCGGCCCAGACGGCTGGTCAGGGCAGCGGTGCCGTAGCCCGCCAGGGCGGCGCAGGCCAGGCTCAGCCCCGGCAGGGCCAGGCAGACCAGGGCCAGACAGGCCGCCTGGAGGGCTGTCAGCCCAACCTGCAGCCCATAGGCCGCGGCGGCAGGCAGCAGCACCAGCAAAATGCCCAGAAAATCCATGAGCCACAGGTACAGCATCCGGCTGGCCAGGATCACGCCGGGGGCAATGGGCAGCGCCAGCAGCAGCTCGTTGTCCCGGGCCTCATAGAGCTGGGACTGGGCCGAAAAGATGGAGCAGACGAAGGCAAGGGAAAAGGCGATCAGCCCTGCCAGGCCGAAGTAGAACCAGTCCAGCCCCAGCTGGGAAAAGGGCAGGCACAGGGAGCTGAACATCAGATACATCAGCCCGCAGATGCAAACGGCCAGGTAGATCAGCAGCACGACGGTGAGGACGGCCATGGCCTTTTTGCGGCCGCGGATGGCCTGCCGGTCAAAGGCGCCCCGGAACCGCAGGGCGGTCAGCTTCCACAGCATGGGCACAGGCCCTCCTTCGCAGCCAGCTCCAGGAACACGTCCTCCAGGCTGGCGTCGCCGGTGATCTGCTCCATGGGACCGGCAGCCACCAGACGCCCGCCCCGGATGATGGCCACGTTGTCGCAGAGCTTCTCCGCCACCTCCAGCACATGGGTGGAGAAGAAGATGGCCGTTCCCTGGCTGCACAGCTCCCGCATGACGCCCTTGAGCAGGTGGGCGGCTGTGGGATCCAGGCCCACAAAGGGCTCGTCCATCATCAGCAGCTTGGGCTGATGGAGCAGGGCCGCCATGACAGCCAGCTTCTGCTTCATGCCGTGGGAATAGGCGGAGATGGGCTGGGCCAGGTCGTCCGTCAGCTGGAACATTTCGCCGTAGCGGGCCACGGCGGCCTCCCGATCGGCTTTGGAGACGCCATAGACGTCGGCAATGAAGTTCAGATACTGGATGCCTGAGAGAAATTCGTAGAGGTCCGGGTTGTCCGGAATGTAGGCCAGCTGCTTTTTGCAGGCCAGCGGATCCCGGCGGATGGAAACGCCGTCCACGAAGATCTCGCCCCGGTCGAATTCCAGAATCCCGCAGCAGGCCTTCAGGGTGGTGGTTTTGCCCGCGCCATTGTGGCCGATGAAGCCGCAGATTTCACCGGGCCGGATGTGGAGGCTCAGGTCGTCCACGGCGGTTTTGGGTCCATAGGTCTTGGTCAGGTGTTCAATGCGAAGCATAGGCGTTTGCTCCCTTCGGTTGATGCTTCAAGTATATACCTTCCACCAGCGGGAAGGTCAAGATTTTTTTGCATATTCCTGCCAACTCGTCCCATAAAATGATTCCGGGGTGATACGATGGAATGGATCAAACGCAATATCCGGCTGGTGGTGTGCTTTGGACTGCTGCTGGTGGCCTGTCTGAGTGCCTGCATGGTCTATGCCGGCACCATGGCCGTGACCGCCGGCTCCTGGGGGCTGAGCTTCCAGACCGAGGGTCAGCCGCCGGTGGGCAGCGCCAGCCAGTCCGTGCTGGCCCAGTATGACGCGGCCTATCTGGGCGACACCAAGGAGAAGGTTTTGTATCTGACCTTCGACGCCGGCTATGAGAACGGATGCACAGCCCAGATTCTCGACGTTCTCAAGGCCCACCAGGTTCCGGCGGCTTTTTTCCTGGTGGGAAATTACCTGGAGCGCAATCCCGAGCTGGTACAGCGCATGGTGGACGAGGGCCACACCGTGGGCAACCACACCTGGAGCCATCCCGATATGTCCAAAATTGCGGATCAGGACGCCTTTGCCCGGGAGCTGGAAAAGGTGGAGGAGAAGTACAGGGAGATCACCGGACAGGAACTGAAGAAATTTTACCGCCCGCCCCAGGGAATCTACAGCCAGGAGAATCTGAAGATGGCCCAAGAGCTGGGGTATCAAACGGTGTTCTGGAGCCTGGCCTATGTGGACTGGAACAACGACGCCCAGCCCACGCCGGAGCAGGCCTTTTCCAAGCTGATTCCGCGGATCCACAACGGCGCGGTGGTGCTGCTGCATTCCACGTCCAAGACCAACGCCGCCATACTCGACGAGCTGCTGACCAAATGGGAGGACCTGGGCTATTCTTTTGCGCCCATCGAAGAACTGTTTGCCTGAATGTCACCAATCGGGGCGGCCTACATACTATGGAATGAACGGGGCGCCGCCCCGATTTCTTTCAGGAGGTCATCTTATGAACTGCAATTCCAACGGCATCTGTGGGTTCGGCGGCAACAACTGGTGGTGGATCATCATTCTGGTGCTGATCTTCTGCTGCGGCTGCGGCAGCTTTGGAAACAGCTGCGATAACAACTGCGGCTGCTGCTGAGCTACATCCAAAACCCCCGGGAGCAATCCCGGGGGTTTTGAGCGTGTCGAAAAGACTTTTTTGACACGCTGAAAGCCCCGCGCAAGGC
>CAMBCW010000221.1 GCA_945864925.1 uncultured Clostridia bacterium | reverse complement strand
GAGAAATTCTTGACTTTGTCGAAAATCGCTTACACAAAATTTTCTGCCGGGCCACCATGACGCAAAAAAGCTGGATACGCACTTATGATTTTTTGTCTGATAAACACTGTAAGTATTACAAAATTTCCGAGAAAGAATACGCTATATATTATGAAAAGACATTTTTCACAGTAACTGATCAAGGTAAAGGCATTGCCGATTTTACCGTTGTGCGGCGAATTCTGGAAAATAAAGAAACTGTTATATACAGTGAATATGATTACTCCCAAAATACATGGGTGCATTCTTCTCTTTGAGTGATATCATGTCTTAAAATGTTGTCCCGAATGACAATCACGCGTGTCCGGCAGTCCGATCGTCCAAGGTGAGTGGGGGACTCTGAATTACCCTATGGATTTGCGCCGAACGGGACGAGTACGATCTGAACAACAACGGCAGGACGGACGATTTGGTTGCCTATGCCAGTCCCGCCGGCTCAGACCGCTGGAACAAGCAGGGCCTGTCCCGGAAGGCTGGTTCGGCCTTTGTCTGCCTGCTGAAGATGACCAATGCGCCCGCCGAGGAGCATATGGGACTGGTGGTGCATGACTGCGGAATGCCCTTACGCCGCCGGAGGGCTATAGGGTCTGCTGCACGACAAGTACAGAGGTCTGTCAAAAATCCATGAGCGAAATGAGGGGTGAGCATGTCCTTTTTGAAAAAATATGCCGCTTCGTTTTTGATGCTGGCTCTCTTTTTGACCATAGGCATTGTCCTGTGGCGGACCCTTGACAATCTTTTTTATCTGTTCAATTTCGGCTATATTGGCTGTTCCATAGCCTTTGGCCTGGCATTATATGAGAAAAAGTTTGTACATGCAAGGCGCGTTGTTCAGTTGCTTGTGGGGCTGTACATGTTGGTGTATTTGGGCCTGATCTGCAATGAAAATATGCAGATTGAGGGCTTCTGGTACTACTTATTCTCAGGTGTTTTTGAAGCGGCAACAATCCACTATGCAGTTGCCAAGATCCTTGGGCCATTGATTTTTGGACGTGGCTGGTGCGGCTATGCGTGCTGGACAGCAATGATTCTGGATCTGCTTCCCTACAAACGAGGTCCCAGAGAACGTAAAAAATGGGGATTTCTCCGCTATATCATTTTTGGCATATCACTTGCTTTTGTGTTGCTGCTGTTCCTGCTGGATGTCAGGCACAAAGATCAAATCATGTTCTGGAGCTTTTTGGTT
Source organism: uncultured Clostridia bacterium (assembly GCA_945864925.1). Lineage (GTDB taxonomy): Bacteria > Bacillota > Clostridia > Oscillospirales > Oscillospiraceae > Avoscillospira. The sequence goes on along the minus strand of CAMBCW010000221.1, from coordinate 2,399 downwards.
GGAAACCTCTTGTACTACGGCGTCGGGATCGCCTTGGCCTTTGCCTGGAAAGACAACAGGGCGTTCTGTAAGTACCTTTGTCCTGTCACTGTGTTTCTCAAACCTGCCAGCTATTTTTCCTTGCTTCGCGTAAAAGTGGACGCATCCAAGTGCATTTCTTGCGGTGGATGTAAACGCGTCTGTCCCATGAATGTCGATGTCACGGATTCCAGCCGGAAACGAAAAAACGGGACAGAATGTATTCTCTGTATGGAATGCGCTGAGGCTTGCAGAAAGAAAGCGATTCATTTTTGAAAGCTGCCTGATGGGCCTGTATATGAGGGGCGCAGGAAAATGAATGCCGGACGCAGCTGAATAGGTAAATTATTCGATAATATTTGACTGAATTCATACATTATTTACAGAGGGACTCTTGCAAAAGACGGAAGGATTTGGTAAAATAAACGCATCTAAAACAAGATGGAGGTAGATTCCAATGGTCAATCGTTTCGTTCTCAATGCCATTTCCTATCACGGCAAGGGCGCTATTCAGGAAATTCCCGGTCTCGTGGCCGCTAAGGGCTACAAGAAAGCGTTCATCGCTTCCGACCCTGACCTGGTGAAGTTCGGTGTCACCAAGAAGGTCACCGATATCCTGGACGCCAACGGCATGGCATATGAGATTTATTCCGACATCAAGCCCAACCCCACCATTGAGAATGTCCAGTCCGGCGTGGCGGCCTATAAGGCCTCCGGCGCTGATTACATGATCACCATCGGCGGCGGTTCCTCCATGGACACCGGCAAGGCTATCGGCATTATCATCAACAACCCCGAGTTTGCTGATGTCCGCAGCCTGGAGGGCGTGGCCCCCACCAAGAACCGCACTGTGTTCACCATCGCTGTGCCCACCACCGCCGGCACCGCTGCAGAAGCTACTATCAACTACGTCATCACCGATGTGGAGCGCAAGCGGAAGTTCGTCTGCGTGGACACCAACGATATCCCCGATATCGCCATTGTCGATCCCGACATGATGGCTACCATGCCCAAGGGCCTGACCGCCTCCACCGGCATGGATGCACTGACCCACGCCATCGAAGGCTACACCACCAAGGCCGCCTGGGCTCTGGCTGACTGCCTGAACCTGGAAGCCATCCGCCTCATCGCCAAGAGCCTGCGCGGCGCCGTCCAGAACGATCCCGACGGCCGTGAGGGCATGGCCCTGGGCCAGTTCGTCACCGGCATGGCCTTCTCCAATGTCGGCCTGGGCATCGCCCACTCCATGGCCCACACCCTGGGCGCTGTCTATGACACTCCCCACGGCGTGGCCTGCGCCATGATGCTGCCGATCGTCATGGAGTACAACGCGGAGACCACCGGCGAGAAGTATAAGGCCATCGCCGAAGCCATGGGCGTGGACACCACCGGCATGGATCAGCCTACTTACCGCAAGGCCGCCATCGACGCCGTCCGTCAGCTCAGCGTGGACGTGGGTATCCCCACCAAGCTGGCTGCCCTGAAGGAGGAGGACCTGGACTTCCTGGCCGAGTCCGCCTATGCCGATGCCTGCCGTCCCGGCAACCCCAAGGACACCTGCGTGGAGGATCTGAAGAACCTGTTCCGCAAGCTCATGTAAGACCTGACATACAACAAAAGCCTCCCCTCCGGGGGAGGTTTTTGTTTTGCCGCATATTTCCTGCTGTCATTGCGAGGCCCCGCAGGGGCCGCGGCAATCCGTATTCCCCAGTTCAAAGCCGGTGGTTGCCATTTTGGCCGGGACAGGATATAATGACAGAAAATGAATCTGTAGAGAGGGAATCCTATGACCATGCAGCATACCACGACCGTGCCGCAAAAGCTGCGGGACTTTTTCCAAACCCATCCCAGAGCCGCCCTGGGCTTTTCCGGCGGTGTGGATTCTGCCTATCTGCTGTGGGCCGGTCTGGCCTGCGGGGCGGAAATCCGGCCCTATTTTCTGAAAACCGCCTTTCAGCCGGCCTTTGAGCTGGCGGATGCCCAAAATTTGGCTGCCCAGGTAGGTGCGGCCCTGACGGTGCTGGAGCTGGACGTGCTGGCCTGCGGCGCCGTGGCGGACAATCCGCCGGACCGCTGCTACCACTGCAAACGGGCTCTGTTCGGCCGCATGGCAGAGCAGGCCCGGCAGGACGGCTTCGACCTGCTGCTGGATGGAACCAACGCCTCCGACGATGCAGGCGACCGACCCGGCATGCGGGCACTGCAGGAGTTGGCAGTCTGCTCGCCATTGCGGCAATGCGGCCTGACCAAGGCGGAAATCCGCCGCCTGTCCCGGGAAGCGGGGCTGTTTACCTGGGAGAAGCCGGCCTATGCCTGCCTGGCCACCCGGGTTCCCACGGGGGAACCCATTACGGCGGAAAAGCTCCAAAAGACCGAGGCGG
>CAMBCW010000220.1 GCA_945864925.1 uncultured Clostridia bacterium | reverse complement strand
ACACACTGCATATCGTCGGCAGCGTCAGATGTGTATAAGAGACAGGGTAGAGGCCTTGCCGGAGACAGCCACCCGAAGCGGCCAGAGAATGACGGAATTCTTCACGCCCAACTGGGCCGCCAGCGCCACCAGGGTCTCGTACAGGCTCTCGTTGGTCCAGACCTCCTGCTGCTCCAGCACGGGCAGAACAGCCTGCAGAGAGGTGAGGGAGTTCTCCAGATTGGTTTTGGACTTTTTGTGGACATAGAGGGCCGTATCATATTCCGGCAGCTTGTCCAGGAAGTCCACCCGCTCCGGCAGGTCGGAGAGAATCTCGCACCGGCTCTGCACCAGGGCAGCCACGGCATGCAGATCAATGGCGGGGTTGGAGATGGCCTTTTTCAGCCAGGGCTCGGCCTTGGCGTAAAACTCCTCAGGAGAGAGCTTCTTGATATACTCGGCGTTCATCCACTTGAGCTTCACAATGTCAAAGACGGCGGGGGACTTGGAGATACCGGCAATGTCAAAGGCTTCCACCAGCTCATCCAGAGTGAAGAACTCCTGCTCCGCCAGCGCACCCTTGGGACTCCAGCCCAGCAGCGCTACATAGTTCAGAACTGCCGGCGTCAGATAGCCCTGGGCAATCAGGTCCTCATAGCTGGGGTCGCCATTGCGCTTGGACATCTTATGCTGGGCATCCCGCATCACAGGGGAGCAGTGGACATAGGTGGGGATCTCCCAGCCAAAGGATTCGTAGAGCAGATTGTACTTGGGGGCGGAAGAGAGGTATTCACTGCCGCGGACCACATGGGTGATACCCATCAGGTGGTCGTCGATGACGTTGGCGAAGTTATAGGTGGGCAGGCCGTCCCGCTTGAGCAGAACCTGGTCGTCCAGGGTGCTGTTTTCCACGGTGATATCGCCGAAGGAGATATCGTGGAAGGTGGTGGAGCCCTCCTGGGGGATCCGCTGCCGGATGACATAGGGTGCCCCGGCGGCAACCTTGGCGGCGGCCTCCTCGGCGCTCATGTCCCGGCAGGGATCGGCAGCCCGGTTGAAATCGCCGGAGTCCTCCTCGGATTCCGCTTTTTCACAGAAGCAGTAATAGGCGCCGCCTCTTTGCACCAGCAGCTCGGCATATTTGCCATAAAGGCCGCGGCGTTCAGTCTGAATATAGGGGCCGGTAGGGCCGCCCACATCGGGGCCTTCATCGTGGGTCAGGCCGCATTCTGCCAGGGTATTATAGATGACATCCACTGCGCCGTCCACCAAACGTCCCTGGTCGGTGTCCTCAATGCGCAGGATAAAGGTGCCGTCGCTGTGGCGGGCAATGAGCCAGGTATACAGGGCAGTGCGCAGGTTGCCCACATGCATATAGCCCGTGGGGCTGGGGGCAAACCGGGTGCGGACCTTGCCGTGGGGGATTCTGGCTTCCAGTTCTTCATAGAAATTCATAGCAACCTCCGAAAGATGCGTATTCTTTCCATATCATATATTTTATTTTCCCATTCGTCAATGGACGGATTGCGAAAAACTGCAATTTGTGCTAAGATAGCACCAATACCATCAGGATGAAAAGAGGTTTTTCTAATGGACGCAAAAAAGCGTATTTTTTCCGGTATTCAGCCCAGCGGAGAGCTGACCCTGGGTTCCTATATGGGCGCTATCAAGAACTGGACGGCGCTGCAGCACGAGTATGACTGCCTGTTCTGCATCGTGGACATGCACGCCATTACGGTCCGGCAGAATCCGGCAGATCTGCGCCGCCGCTCCGTTGCGCAGCTGGCGCAGTATATCGCCTGCGGACTGGATCCGGAGAAGAACATCATGTTTATCCAGAGCCATGTGCCTCAGCATGCGGAGCTCAGCTGGGTGCTGGGGTGCTTTACCCAGTTCGGTGAGCTGGGCCGGATGACCCAGTTTAAGGATAAGTCTCAGAAGCATGCGGATAATATCACAGCCGGCCTGTTTACCTATCCGGTGCTGATGGCGGCGGACATCCTGCTGTACCAGGCGGATCTGGTGCCTGTGGGCGCGGACCAGATGCAGCATGTGGAGCTGTGCCGCGACATTGCCAATCGGTTCAATTATAACTTCCCGGATACCTTCACCATCCCCGAGGCCTTTATTCCCAAGATGGGCGCCCGGGTCATGAGCCTGGGAGCGCCGGAGAATAAAATGTCCAAGTCGGAGCCCGACGGCTGCGTGTTCCTCATGGACAAGCCGGAGGACATTATGCGTAAATTCAAGCGCGCCGTCACGGACTGCGAAACGGCCGTTCGGTACGATGTGGAAAATAAGCCCGGCATTTCCAATCTGCTGACCATCTACTGCGCCGCAACCGGTAAGACCATCGCCGATGCGGAGGCGGAGTTTGCGGATCAGGGCTACGGAATTTTCAAGCCTGCCGTTGGTGAGGCTGTGGTGGAGCTTCTGCGGCCCATCCAGGAGGAAGCCGGCCGTCTGATGAAGGACAAGGCGTATTTGGAGCAGGTTTATCAGGATGGAGCTCAGAAAGCGCAGTATCTGGCCAATAAGACTCTGCGCAAAGTCTATAAAAAGGTTGGCTTTGTACCGGCCAAGTAATTGGATCGGATCCGGAATTTGAGGTGAATTTTTTGCCTGAGTTGAACTTTTTCCTGAGATTGCTGGCAGCGCTGGTATTGGCCGTTGTGATCTCCTTCGCGGCTACGCCGTTGGTGAAGAACCTGGCGTATAAGGTCGGTGCCATCGATGTGCCGAAGGATAACCGCCGCATGCATAAAACCCCGACTCCCAGACTGGGGGGATTGGCGATTTTCATCGCATTTCTCTTCTCGGTCTTACTGTTTGCGGAGATTGACCGGCAGATGCAGGGAATTCTGCTGGGCGCGATTATGATCGTGATCTTGGGTGTCCTGGATGATATTTTGACATTGAAGGCGCTGCCCAAGTTCCTGGTTCAGATCGCCGCAGCCGGCGTGGCGGTCTACCACGGCTGTGTGATTCAGTTCCTTTCCAACCCCAATGTGTTCAGTGCAGAAACCTATCTGAACCTGGGGTGGCTGTCTGTTCCTGTGACAATTATCTGGATTGTAGCCATTACAAACGCGGTCAATTTTATCGATGGGCTGGATGGCCTGGCGGTGGGGGTATCTGCAATTTCCACGGCATCCCTGCTGGTGATTGCTTTGATGGTGCAGGAGACTGAAATCTGCATTATATTGGCAGCTCTGCTGGGAGCCTGCCTGGGTTTCATTCCTTATAACAAAAATCCCGCCAAGATTTTTATGGGCGACACCGGTTCAACTTCCCTGGGCTTCATTCTTGCCTGTCTGTCTGTACAGGGGCTGTTCAAATTCTATGCAGTCATTTCGTTTGCTGTTCCGTTCCTGGTGCTGGGCGTTCCCATTTTTGACATCTGCTTTGCGTTCCTCAGGCGGATTGCCAAGGGACAAAATCCGATGAAAGCAGACCGCGGCCATGTGCATCACCGCCTGATCGATATGGGCTTCAATCAGAAGCAAGCTGTTGCGATCAGCTATATGATTACGGCTATTTTGGGTCTGGCGGCCGTGCTGCTGACGTCTTCCGGTGAACTGAAGGCATTGATTTTGATTGGCGCGATCCTGGTGGCTGTCTCTTATACACATCTCCGAGCCCACGAGACGTAGAGGAATC